>NZ_QTPV01000008.1:0-210804 GCF_003857985.1 Burkholderia sp. Bp9090 | reverse complement strand
CTCTCCTGACGTCCTTAAAGTCAGGCGTCAGGTTACGCAATCGCTCCCAAACCCTCCACGGTTTCCTGCGATGAACCTTTTTTTTGGTTCATCGTGGAATTTCGTGAACCGGCGACGATGCATGTGCCTCTGGCCGCGCAAATCCCAACGCTGTCGCCGCGATGAACGTGGTCACCCGTTGTGCGCGAATGCCAGCACGATCGCGTTGCCCAGTTCATCGACAACCCTGGCCGACGCGCCCGGCGCCGCGAACATCGTGAACTCGACATCGGGCAGGGCCGGCAGGCCGGCATCCGGCGGAATCGCACGCAAGCCGTGCGCAAGTTGTGTGTGCACGATCGGCGTCACCGCAAGGCCCGCGTGCGCGGCGGCGCACAGGCCGGCGCCGCTCGGGCACACGAGCACGATCCGGTAATCCACGCCCGCTCGGGCCAGTGCTGCCAGCGAGGCCTCGCGATACGGGCAGGGTTCCGGCAGCAGCGCAATCGGCACCGGTACGCCAGGCGTGAGCGACGCCCAATCCGCACCGGCCCACACGAGCGGCTCGCGCCAGAGCACGCGTCCGGCGGGCCCGCCGTGGCAGCGCCCGCCCATCACCACATCCAGTTCACCGTGATCCAGCGCCTGGAGCAGATCGCCCGGGATACCCACTCTGATGCTGAATGCGATGCGCGGGTACCGCCCGGCAAACGCCTTCATCACATGCATCAGCCTGACGTTGGCGAGGTCTTCCGACAGACCCACGCGGATCGTGCCCGCGCTCGGTTCGCGCAGCAGTTGCGCCCGCGCGTCCTGATTGAGCGCGAGGATGGCGCGCGCGTAACCCAGCAGCAGCTCGCCGTCCACCGTGAGCGCGACCGAGCGCGTGGTGCGCACGAGCAGGTCACGGCCGACCTGTTTTTCCAGGCGGCGCAGATGCGCGCTGACCGCGGACTGCGTCAGATTCAGACGGGCCGCGGCATGCGTGAACCCGCCTTCCTGGACGACGGCCACGAAGGAGCGCAGCAAAACGGTATCGAACATGAGATGTCCCGCAATACAGTGCGAATTCTACTGAGTAGCGTGATGATACTTCGTTTATATTTCGAATCGAACTATGTTCTGATGAGGGCCGTCAACCCGTCAGGAGTCGTTCCATGTCGACCTTGCTTCATATCGAATCGTCCCCGCGCAAGTCGCGGTCCGCATCACTCGACGTTGCGCACGCGTATCTGGAAGCCTGGCGCGACGCGCATCCGGTGCATCGGGTCGACGTGCTCGATCTGTGGGCGACGCAATTGCCGGAACTCGACGGCGATGCGCTCGGTGCCAAATACGCGGACTTGAGCGGCACGCCGCTCAGCGAAGGCCAGCAGCAAGCGTGGGCGGATTTCCGCCAGCTGGCGCAGCGGATGCACGACGCGGATACGCTGCTGTTCTCCGTGCCGCTGTGGAATTTTTCCATCCCGTACAAGCTCAAGCATTTCATCGACGCCGTGTCCCACCGCGGGCTCCTCTTCTCATTCGACGAGCGTGGGTTGGCGGGATTGCTGAACGACAAGAAAGCCGTCGTGATCTATGCGAGAGGCCTCGACTATTCAAGGCAATCGAGCACGCCCGCCGAGTCGTTCGACTATCAGCGGCCGTTTCTTGAGGCGTGGCTGCGCTTCATCGGTATCACCGACATCGAATCGATCGTCGTCGAGAAAACGCTGTTTGGACCCGAAATCGATCACGCGGGCAGGGAAGCTGCGCGCGAACAGGCAGTGACGCTGGTACACGCGGCTTCAGCATCAGCTTCGGTTGACGGCTGAACTGGCCAACGGCTGGAGACCGCCGAGCGCCGACGGTCTTCCACGTGTTCGCCGGCAATCTTCGATGAACCTTTTTTCCGCCTGCGCCATCCGTTTCGTCCGACCTCGCACGACCGCGCCGGTCTCGCCGGCATCCGGCGGCGCCCCGTACAATCGATCGAATACGTGCGCCGCACGAACCGGCGCGGCGGCCGTGCCTCCGATCGACCGGCATCGGACCCAACCAAGGAGACAGTGATGGAGATTCGCGACAACGTCTTTCTGATCACGGGCGGCGCATCGGGCCTCGGCGCCGGAACGGCCCGCATGCTCGCTCAGGCCGGCGGCAAGGTCGTGCTCGCCGACCTCAACGAAGCAGCCGGCGCGGCGCTCGCGGGCGAACTCGGCGGCGTATTCGTGCGCTGCGACGTATCGAGCGAGGTCGATGCGCAGGCGGCCGTCGACGCCGCGACGCGCGCGGGCACGCTGCGCGGCCTCGTGAATTGCGCGGGCATCGCGCCCGCCGCGAAAACCGTCGGCAAGGACGGCGCGCATCCGCTCGACGTGTTCGCGAAGACGATCAACGTCAACTTGGTCGGCACCTTCAACATGATCCGGCTCGCGGCCGCCGCGATGGCCGCGACCGCGCCGAACGCCGGCGGCGAACGCGGCGTGATCGTCAGCACCGCGTCGGTCGCCGCGTACGACGGGCAGATCGGCCAGGCCGCGTATGCGGCGTCGAAGGCCGGTGTCGCGGGCATGACGCTGCCGATCGCGCGCGACCTGTCGCGCCACGGCATCCGCGTGATGACGATCGCGCCCGGGCTGTTCGAGACGCCGATGCTGCTCGGCATGCCGAAGGACGTGCAGGACGCGCTCGGCGCGATGGTGCCGTTCCCGCCGCGGCTCGGCAAACCGGACGAATACGCGATGCTGGTGCGCCAGATCGTCGAGAATCCGATGCTCAACGGCGAAGTGATCCGCCTCGACGGCGCGATCCGGATGCAGCCGAAGTAAGTGCAAGCTAGCAGCTGCAAAAAAAACGCCCGCGATGCGGGCGTGTCGACGTTCGGGGTGCCGGTGAGACTGCGACGGCTCAGTCCTCGCCGTCGCGCTGCATCCGCTGCCGCAACTCGGTCACCTGCGACTCGACGACGGTCGCGTCCTCCGCATCGGGCCGCTCGCCGAGATACTGCTCGAGATCCTCGAGCGCGGGGCGCAGGTAGTCGAGCCGCGCATACGCGAAGCCGCGGTCGCGCACTTCGTCGAGCTGTTCCGGCAGCAGGATCACAAGCCGCTGCTGCACCGCGAGCAGCCGCTGCCAGCGTTCCGTCTGCAGATAGATCGTCTTCAGGTTGCGCAGCATCCGCGCGATGATCTCGCGGCTGGTGGCCGGCTGCAGCAGCGCGCGCAACGCGCTGTCGACCGCGCCCGCCGCACGCGCGACGTAGGGCTCGAGCATCTCGACCATCTCGGCCTCGGACAGCGAATGGCCGTTGGTCGGATCGATGATCAGGTCGCCGTCCGGCAGCGTCACGCGCAGCAGGAAGTGGCCGGGGAACGACACGCCGCGCGCCGGCACGCCGATCTGCTCGGCGAGCTCCAGGTACAGCACCGACAGCGAGATCGGAATCCCGCGCCGCCGCTTCAGCACCGCGTTCAGGTGGCTGTTATCGGGGTCGTAGTAATCGTTGTGATTGCATGCGAAGCCGAGTTCGCGGAAGAAGAACGCGTTGAGCGCGGCGACGCGGTCCTTCAGGTCCGCATCGTCGCCGAGCCGGCGGCTCAGCCGCGCGGCCAGGATGTCGATTTCGGCCAGCGTACCCTGCAGGTCGAGGTCGGGATACGCGTCCTGCGCAAGCGACAGCGCGGTTTCCGTGACGGGCAGACTGTCGTCGTCCGCCACGAGCGTGCTGAAGTAGTCGAGGACGCGGGTCATTGCGGTCGTCACTTGGCGCGCCTTCTGAAGTAAGCGTATTTGAAGCCCATCACCCACAACATACCGAAATATAGTGCAGCGAACAGCACGAGGCACGCGGCCATCAGTGCAATGCGATCGAGCGGCTGCGCACGCATGCCGGTCCAGTCGAAGTTGATCGCGCACCAGCGCATCAGGCCGGCGAGCACGAGCGCCGCGCCGATCAGCTGCACGAAGAAGCGCAGCCAGCCGGGCGACGGCTGGTAGATGCCGCGCTTGCGCAGCCCGAGGAACAGCAGCAGCGAGTTCAGGCAGGCACCGACGCCGATGCTCAGCGTGAGGCCCGCATGGCCGATCAGCGGCACGAACACGTAGTTCGAGATCTGCGTGACGATCAGCACGCCGATCGCGATCTTCACCGGCGTCTTGATGTCCTGCTTCGCGTAGAAGCCCGGCGCAAGGATCTTGATCAGGATGATGCCGACGAGACCGATCCCGTAGGTCGCGAGCGCGCGCGCGACCATCGTGACCGTATGCGCGTCGAACTTGCCGTAGTTGAACAGCGTCGCGGTGAGCGGCGTCGCGAAGAAGAACAGCGCGAGCGCGCTCGGCGCCGCGAGCAGGAACGTGACGCGCAGCCCCCAGTCGAGCAGCGCCGAATATTCATGCGAATCGGCGTCGACGTGCGCCTTCGACAGGCTCGGCAACAGGATCGTGCCGAGCGCGACGCCGAGCAGCGCGGTCGGGAACTCCATCAGGCGGTCGGCGTAGTTGATCCACGAGACCGCGCCCTGCCCGAGCCGCGACGCGATGTTGGTGTTGATGATCAGCGACAGTTGCGCGACCGACACCGCGAACGTCGCGGGCACCATCTTGGCGAGCACCCGCTTCACGCCGGGATGACGCAGCGCGCGCACCGGGTTGAGGCCGATCAGCGGCACCATGTCGATCTTCTTCAGCCCCGGCAGCTGCACGATGAACTGCAGCACGCCGCCCACGATGACGGCCCACGCGAGCGCGTAGACCGGCACCTTCAGGTGCGGCGCGACGAACACGGCCGCGGCGATGAACGCGACGTTGAGCAGCACCGGCGCGAACGCCGGCAGCGAGAAGCTCTTGTAGGTATTGAGCACGCCTGACGCGAGCGTCGTCAGCGAGATGAACACGATGTACGGGAACATGATCCGCGTCATCGTGACCGCGAGCGGGAACGCCTGCCCGTCGGTATGCAGGCCGGACGCGACCGCGAACACGACCCACGACGCGCCGGCGATCCCGACGACCGACAACACGGCGAGCGCCCACGCGAGCACGGTCGACATCGCGTCGACGAGCGCCTTGGTCGCATCGTGCCCCTGCTGGTTCTTGAACTCGGCCAGGATCGGCACGAACGCCTGCGAGAACGCGCCTTCGGCAGACAGGCGGCGCAGCAGGTTCGGAATGCGGAAAGCGACGTAGAACGCGTCGGTGTATTGACTGGCGCCGAACGCACGGGCGATCAGCGTCTCGCGGGCCAGTCCGGTCACGCGCGACAGCAGCGTGAAGCCGCTGACCGTCAGCAGGGCTCGGAATAGATTCATGGGGCGCTTATTATACGGACGTTGCGTGGCCCGGCACGGACGGATGGCGAAAAGGGCGCGCGTCGCCGGCGCCCCCGTCCGGCCGACGTCACGTTGACCTTGCCACGCGCTTGATTTTGTTGCTATAATCGCCGGTTTCTGAGCCTGTTACATGCACGGCGCCTGTCGTTTTCATGTCTCGGCCTCGGTTAAAATCACCGTTTTTTATGCGCCCCTGGGCAATCGCTCTCAGGGGACGGATCGAAAAGCAGCGCTTGGCCGTCAGGCTCCAAGCTCTGGAAACAGGACAGGATAAGGAACCGTCATGGCTAACTCCGCACAAGCACGCAAGCGCGCCCGCCAAGCCGCGAAGGCAAATTCGCACAACTCGGCGCTGCGCTCGAAATTCCGTACCGCGATCAAGTCGGTTCGCAAGGCTGTTGAAGCCGGCGACCAGGCAAAGGCTGCCGAGCTGTTCAAGGCTGCCGTGAAGACGATCGACACGATCGCCGACAAGAAGATCGTTCACAAGAACAAGGCCGCTCGCAGCAAGAGCCGCCTCGCCGCAGCCGTCAAGGGTCTGCAGGCAGCAGCGTAAATCCGGCGTGCCCGCTTCGGCGGGCGCTCCTGTTTCCTGCGATCGCAAAAAAGCCCGCCTAGGCGGGCTTTTTTGCTGTGCGTCGCCCGCGCATCGCGCCGGGCGACCGCCAGGCAGGGGCGCGGCACGCGCCCTCGCCCGTCGAACTCACTTCTTCTCGTGGTAGTCCGGCAGCTCGCACGCCTCGGTGACGACGAGGTTGTTGTCCTTCGCGAAATTCAGCACGAAATCGAACGCCATCGGCTCGACGTCGCGCAGCCGGGAATCGAGGATCACGCATTTGAGGTCGCCGAGCATCGTCGGGCGCACGTACAGCGAATATTTCAGGCGCGCGTTCGGCCCGCTCGCACCGGGCCCGAAGCAGGCCATCACGCCGGCCAGACGCTCCGACCAGTCGCTCGGGCGAAACTTTTTCCCGTCTTTCGTAATGCCCTGGATGAAGAATTCGGTCGGAGGGGTTTCAGCCATGTGGTTACCCAAGTGACGGCCCGGCGATGTCCAGGCGACAGCGCCCGGATACGCGAACACAAAGCTCGAGCGGACAGCGGCACTCGCGCTCCGATATCCCGAAAAAACAGGCTGTCGAGGCGTGCCGCCGACGCGCCGCACCGGATTTGTGCAGCGCATGGCTTGTGTCCGGCAGAGCGCGAAGAGGCTTGCCTGCCGGGCTGGAGAAAACTTTTGGATTATACCGCAGCGCGGCATCGCGCGTCGTCTCGCCGCCCCTCTTCCGGCGCCTTCCAGCGTGCGCCACGATCCCAACCCGGTTTTCGTCGCGGCTCGTCAAAGCACAGAAAATCCTTTATGCTGCTTTGAGTTATCCACACCCGACGGCGGCGCCGTCCGGCCGCGCGGCCGGTTCAGACCCGCCGTATTTCGTTTCATGACCGCCAAAACCATTCGTCACTACCTGCAGTTCAAGGATTTCTCGCTGGAAGACTACGAGTACGTGCTCGAACGCACGGGTATCCTGAAGCGCAAGTTCAAGAACTACGAGACCTATCACCCGCTGCACGACCGCACGCTCGCGATGATCTTCGAGAAGAGCTCGACGCGCACGCGCCTGTCGTTCGAAGCCGGCATCTTCCAGCTCGGCGGCCACGCGGTCTTCATGAGCACGCGCGACACGCAGCTCGGCCGCGGCGAGCCGGTCGAGGATTCCGCGCAGGTCATCTCGCGGATGGTCGACATCATCATGATCCGCACGTTCGAGCAGGACGTGATCACGCGCTTCGCGGAAAACTCCCGCGTGCCGGTGATCAACGGCCTGACCAACGAATACCACCCGTGCCAGGTGCTCGCCGACATCTTCACGTACTACGAGCACCGCGGCCCGATCGCCGGCAAGACGGTCGCGTGGGTCGGCGATGCGAACAACATGCTGTACACGTGGATCGAAGCCGCGCAGATCCTCGGCTTCAAGCTGCGCCTGTCGACGCCGCCGGGCTATGCGCTCGACATGAAGCTGGTGGCGCCGGACAGTGCGCCGTTCTACGAGGTGTTCGACGATCCGAACGAAGCGTGCAAGGGCGCCGATCTCGTGACGACCGACGTGTGGACGAGCATGGGCTTCGAAGCCGAGAACGAAGCGCGCAAGCAGGCGTTTGCCGACTGGTGCGTCGACGAGGAAATGATGGGGCACGCGAATCCCGACGCGCTCTTCATGCACTGCCTGCCCGCGCACCGCGGCGAGGAAGTGACGGCCGGCGTGATCGACGGCCCGCAGAGCGTCGTGTGGGACGAGGCGGAAAACCGCCTGCACGTGCAGAAGGCGCTGATGGAGTTCCTGCTGCTCGGCCGCCTCAAGCACTGACCGCCGCACGCATTACGTGCGCATTACGCGCGCATGCCGCCATCCGCGCGGCATGCGGAAAAAAGGCGCCGATCGTCGTCGATCGGCGCTTTTTTGTTGGGTCGGACGAACGCGAATGAACCGCGCAGCGCAACACCGCGTTACAGGCACACGGGCTCGGGTTCGAGCTCGACGCCGAAGCGCTCGCGCACGTCGTCCTGGATCGCGCGCGCCAGCGCGAGCACGTCCGCGCCCGTCGCGCCGCCGCGATTGACCAGCACGAGCGCCTGCCGGTCGTGCACGGCCGCCGCGCCGAGTGCGCGCCCTTTCCAGCCGCAGCGGTCGATCAGCCAGCCGGCCGCGAGCTTCACCTGCCCGTCCGGCTGCGGATACGACACGACTTCGGGTGCGCGCGCGCGCAGCGCGTCGAACTGCGCGACGTCGATCACCGGATTCTTGAAGAAACTGCCCGCGTTGCCGAGCACGAGCGGATCGGGCAGCTTCGCGCGGCGAATCGCGACAACGGCGTCGAACACGTCGCGCGGGGTCGCGGCGTCCGGCGCGATGCCGCGTGCGTCGAGCTCGCGCGTAACGTCCGCGTAGCCGAGCCGCGGCGTCCAGCGCTTGGGCAGCCGGAACGTCACGGCGACGATCGCGAAGCGGCCGCGCCCTTCCCGCTTGAAGAAGCTGTCGCGATAGCCGAACCCGCAGCGCGCGGCGTCGAAGCGCTCGCTGCGCCCCGTCGCGAGCTCGACGGCGACCAGCGAGTCGAAATAGGTCTTCATCTCGAGGCCGTATGCGCCGATGTTCTGGATCGGCGCGGCGCCGACGGTGCCCGGAATCAGTGCAAGGTTCTCGAGGCCCGGCATCCCGTGCTCGAGCGTCCACGCGACGAACGCGTGCCAGGTCTCGCCGCCGCCGGCCTCGACGTACCATGCGTCGTCGTCCTCGCGCACGACGCGACGGCCGGCGATCTCGTCGAGCAGCACGACGCCGTCGAAATCGCGCGTGAACACGACGTTGCTGCCGCCGCCGAGCACGAGCTGCGGCAGCGATGCGACGCGCGGGTCGCGGTGCAGCGCCTCGAACTGCGCCGCATGCGTGACGCGCGCGGCAAAGCGCGCCTTCGCGGCAATGCCGAACGTGTTATGCGCGGCGAGCGGATGGTCGGGGAGCAGCGACAGGGCGGAATCGTCAGGAGGCATCGGCATTCGCGGTCACGTCCGCCGGGCGGGCATACGGCCGGCCTTGGGCAAACGGAGGGGCATCGGTAAAATGGCAAACAGTCCGCAATTATAGCGAGTGCCCGCGCGCGAGCCGGGCGCCCGCATCTCAAGGGAGAATGCCATGCCATCGTTCGACGTCGTTTCCGAAGCGAACATGATCGAAGTGAAGAACGCCATCGAGCAGTCGAACAAGGAAATCTCGACGCGCTTCGACTTCAAGGGCTCCGACGCGCGCGTCGAGCAGAAGGAGCGCGAGCTGACGCTATTCGCCGACGACGATTTCAAGCTCGGCCAGGTCAAGGACGTGCTGATCAACAAGCTCGCGAAGCGCAACGTCGACGTGCGCTTCCTCGACTACGGCAAGGTCGAGAAGATCGGCGGCGACAAGGTCAAGCAGGTCGTCACCGTGAAGAAGGGCGTGACGGGCGACCTCGCGAAGAAGATCGTCAGGCTCGTGAAAGACAGCAAGATCAAGGTGCAGGCGAGCATCCAGGGCGACGCGGTGCGCGTGGCCGGCACGAAGCGCGACGACCTGCAGAGCGTGATCGCGATGCTGCGCAAGGACGTGACCGACACCCCGCTCGACTTCAACAACTTCCGCGACTGATCGACGCGGTCGGCCGCGCCGTCAAGCGCGCCGTCGACCACGCCGTCGAACAGTCACGCCGCGCCGCCGGGCCCCGCATGCGGGGCGCCCCGGCGGGCGGCGGCAATCCCCTTCATCAGGCCTTCCCGCCGTCCTGCGCGCCGCCGTCGGATGCCGCCTTCTTCTTGTCGCCGATCCGGCTTTCCTGCCCCGCCAGCAGCTTCGAGATATTGCCGCGGTGACGCCACACGAGCAGCACGCTCATCGCGAGCACGGCCCACGCGACCGGGTTGTGGCCGGTGCCGAACAGGAACACGTCGAACACCGGTGCGAACACGGCCGCCACCAGCGCCGCGAGCGACGAGTAACGGAAGAAGAACGCGACGATCAGCCAGGTCAGCGCGGTCGCGAGGCCGAGCACCGGGTGCACGGCGAGCAGCACGCCGGCCGCTGTCGCGACGCCCTTGCCGCCCTGGAAGCGGAAGAACACCGGATAGAGGTGGCCGAGGAACACGGCGATCGCGACCCACGCGACGGCGACGTCGGACAACCCGAAGTGCCGCGCGAGCCAGACGGCGAACCAGCCCTTGAACGCGTCGCCGACGAGCGTCAGGATCGCGGCCTTCTTGTTGCCGCTGCGCAGCACGTTGGTCGCGCCGGGATTCTTCGACCCGTACGAACGGGGATCGGCCAGGCCCATCGCGGCGCTGACGACGACGGCGAACGACACCGAACCGATCAGGTAGGCAACAAGTGCGGCGAGCAGGATCTGCATGCGGAAAACTCTTCTTTCAACGTATCGGTAAAGGGACGGCCGGGCGCGGCGGGCCGGCCCGTCGGGGCAGGCGCCGCCGCGGCGAACCGCCGGCAGGCCGCGGCAGCCGGCCGTGCGGGCCGACCGGCCGAAACGGCGCCCATTCTACCGAACGAGCGCGGCCTGCCACGAAGGTGAAACCCTCAGTCGACGCTCGCGCACTGCACGGGCGTCGCGCCGAGCAGCGACGTGAGTACCGCCGGCGCGAGGCTGACGAGGTAGCCGCGGCGGCCGCCGTTCAGGTAGATCGTCGGCAATTCGAGGATGGTCGACTCGACGTACACGGGCATCGTCTTGCGCGTGCCGAACGGCGACGTGCCGCCGACCAGATAGCCGGAATGGCGGTTCGCGACGTCGGGCTTGCACGGCTCGACGCGCTTCGCGCCGATCTGCCGCGCGAGGTTCTTGGTCGACACCGTGCGGTCGCCGTGCATCAGCACGATCAGCGGCTTCGCGTGCTCGTCCTCCATCACGAGCGTCTTCACGACGCTATGCTCGTCGACGCCGAGCTGGCGCGCCGACTCGCCGGTGCCGCCGTGCTCGACGTAATCGTACGGATGCTCGCCGAACGCGACGCCGTGGCGGCGCAGCAGCTGGGTCGCGGGTGTCTCGGACACGTGTCTGGATTTGCTCATGGCGGCATTTTAATGGCGAACGACCGGCGGGCGGGCGGCGTTGCGGCCATCGCATGCATCGCCCGCCATTGCACACGAGCGCATCACGCCTTCGCCTTCGCGACAGCGTACCGGGCGCCGGCGGTATACTCGCGGCCCTTTTGTCCCGGGCGAGCGCAGCCGCAGCCGCGTCGAGCCGATCCGCGCCGCACCGCACCGCACCGCACCGCACCGCACCGCACCGCACCACACCACACCGGCATCATTGCGGACATCGCGAAGTGCTATTGCCCGATTGACCGATTGTGGCGCGCCCGCCGCCATGGCACGATCGTTCGCAAAACTCGCCGCGCCACTGCACGGCCTTCTTCTGGAGACGCCATGTCCTCGCCTGTCCGCTCATCCGCGCCGCTCGACGTCGCGGCACTGCTCGCCGCGCTGCCCGGCCGCATCGCCGACGTGCCCGCCCGCTGGGCCGCGCAAGCGCCCGCGCACCCGGCGCTGATCGAGGACGCGCGCCGCCTGTCGTACGGCGAGCTGTCGCGGGCCGTCGATGCGGCCGCCGAGCGGCTCGCGCGCCTCGGCGTGCGCGGCGGCGATCGCGTGATGATCGTCGCGGAAAACAGCGTCGCGCAGATCGTGCTGCTGTTCGCAGCCGCGCGCGTCGACGCTTGGGCGCTCGTGTCGAACGCGCGGCTGTCGGCCGGCGAGCTCGATGCGATCGCCGCGCACGCGCGGCCGAAGCTGATCGCGTTCGCGACGGAAGCATCGCCCGATGCGCGCACGCACGCGGCGCGCCACGGCGCGACGCCCGCCGACGCGCTGCCGGTCGACATCGGCACGTGGTCGTACCGCGTCGACGCGAGCGCGCCCGACGAGCCGGTGTCACCCGACGGCGCCGCGCAGTGCGCGGCGCTGATCTACACGACCGGCACGACGGGTACGCCGAAAGGCGTGATGCTGTCGCACCGCAACCTGCTGTTCATCGCGGCGACGTCGAGCGCGCTGCGCGGCGTGTCGCCCGACGACATCGTCTATACGGTGCTGCCCGTGTCGCACGTGTACGGGCTCGCGTCGGTCTGCCTCGGCAGCCTGTACGCGGGGGCGACGCTGCGGCTCGCGCCGCGTTTCGCGCCCGACGCCGTGCGCGTCGCGCTCGCCGACGAAGGCGTGACGATCTTCCAGGGCGTGCCCGCGATGCACGCGAAACTGCTCGAGCACCTGCACACGCACGCGCACGCATGGCGCGCGCCGCGGCTGCGCTTCGCGTATTCAGGCGGCTCGCCGCTCGACGCCGACCTGAAGGCGCGCGTCGAGCGCGTATACGGCGTGCCGCTGCACAACGGCTACGGCATGACCGAGAGCAGCCCGACGATCACGCAGACGCCGCTCGACGCGCCGCGTACCGACTGCTCGGTCGGCGTGCCGATCCCGGGCGTCGAGATGCGGATCGTCGCACCGGACGGCACCGACGTGCCGCCGGGCGAAGTAGGCGAAATCCGCGTGCGCGGGCCGAACATAATGCTCGGCTACTACCGCAACGCGGACGCGACGCGCGCGGCCGTGTCGCCGGACGGCTGGCTCAGCACCGGCGATCTCGCGCGCCAGGCAGCGGACGGCTCGGTGACGATCGCGGGCCGCAGCAAGGAGCTGATCATCCGCTCGGGCTTCAACGTGTATCCGGTCGAGGTCGAACAGGTGCTGAACGCGCACCCGGACGTCGTGCAGGCGGCCGTCGTCGGCCGTGCGGTCGAGGGCAACGAGGAAGTGCTCGCGTTCGTCGAGCTGGTGCCGGGCGCGGCCGCGACCGAGGCCGCGCTGCAGGCGTGGTGCGCGCAACGGCTCGCGCCGTACAAGCGCCCTGCGCGCATCCGCGTGCTCGATGCGCTGCCCGCCGCATCGACGGGCAAGGTGCTGAAGCACAAGCTGCGCGAACTTGCGTGACGTGCGGCGCCGGCCGCATCCCGCGCGTGGGCCGGCGCGCGCCGCGCTAGCCGCGCGGGTGGTGTTGCGCGTGCAGCGTCTTCAGCCGCTCGCGCGCGACGTGCGTGTAGATCTGCGTGGTCGAGATGTCGCTGTGGCCGAGCAGCAGCTGCACGACCCGCAGGTCGGCGCCGTGGTTCAGCAGGTGCGTCGCGAACGCGTGCCGCAGCGTATGCGGCGACAGGTGCGCGCGCACGTCGGCCTGCTGCGCGTGGCGCTTGATGATGTTCCAGAACTGCTGGCGCGTCATCCCGTCGCCGCGCGCGGTCACGAACAGCGCGTCGGCCGCGCGCGCGCCGAGCAACGCGGGCCGCGCGTCGCGCAGATAGCGTTCGATCCAGCCGTGCGCGACTTCGCCGAACGGCACGAGCCGCTCCTTCGAACCCTTGCCCATCACCCGCACGACACCCTCGTTGAGCCCGACCTCGACGGTCTTCAGCGTCACGAGCTCGCTCACGCGCAGCCCGCTCGCATACATCAGCTCGAGCATCGTGCGATCGCGCAGGCCGAGCGGCGTGCCGATGTCGGGCGCGCCGAGCAGCGCTTCGACCTGCGCCTCGGACAGCGTCGACGGAAACCGCGCGGCCTGCTTCGCCGACGTGATCCGCAGCGTCGGGTCCGCGCTCGCGTGACGCTCGCGCACGGCCCAGCCGTAATAGCGCCGGAACACCGACAGCCGCCGGTTCGACGACGTCGCCTTGCCGTCGCTGCGCGCGGCGATGTAGCCCGTCAACATCGCTTCGTCGGCCGAGTCGAGCGACGTGTCGTGCGTCGCGGCCAGCCATTGCGAAAACAGCGCCAGGTCGCGCCGGTACGCATCGAGCGTGTTTCGCGCGAGCCCATGCTCGAGCCACAGCGCATCGCAGAACACGTCGATCGACGCGCGGCTCGCGAGCAGCGCGGGCGATGCGGCGGCCGCGGCATCGCTGGCGTCGGATGCGGAATCGGAATCGGGGGAAAGCAACGGTTCGCTCATCAGTACGGCACGCCTTCATGCGCCAGCAGCCAGCGCTTCACTTTCTGGTAATAGCCATTGTCGTCGTGATTCGCGAAACCGCCGAGGCCGCCGGCCGCGACGACGCGATGACACGGGATCACGAGCGGGAAATAGTTCGCGCCACACGCCTGGCCGACCGCGCGCGGCGCGCTGCCGATCCGCTTCGCGACCTGCCCGTAGGTCAGCACCGTGCCCGGCGGAATGTCGCTGATCACGCTCCACACGCGGTGCTGGAATGCACTGCCGACGTCGGCGAGCGGCAGGTCGAAGCGCGCCGACGCACGCTCGAAATAACGTTCGATCTGCTCGACCGCGCGCTTCGCGAGCGGCGAATCCGGATCGACCGACTTGACCGACTCGGGTAGATAGACGATCTCGCGCACCACCGCGGCATCGGTGCGGATGCCGACCTTGCCGAACGGCGCGTCGATGACTGCGTTGAACATGAACTTCTCCTGACCGGTGAAACACGCGGCGCCGCCGCGCGCCGACGACACTTTACGCCGCCTTCATGCGGCACGCAGCGCCCATTCGACATGCTCGCGCACGACCGGCGACGGATCGTCGGCCCGCGCGCGCAACGCGGCGACGATCGCGGTGCGCGCTTCGGGTGCGAGCCGATCGGCCGGCGCGCGCAACGCATTGCCGAGCCCGACCGCGAGATTGCGCAGCCAGCTTTCGTAACCGATGCGCCGGATCGCGCTGCCCTGCATCCGCGTGTCGAACGCGTCGGCGTCCCACGCGAACAGCTCGACGAGCGTCGCGCGGTCGAGCCCGTGCCGCACGTCGAAATCGGCGACGGGCGCGGCCTGCGCGAACTTGTTCCACGGACACACGAGCTGGCAGTCGTCGCAACCGTACACGCGGTTGCCGATCATCGGCCGCAGCGGCTCCGGAATGCTGCCTTTCAGTTCGATCGTCAGGTACGAGATGCAGCGGCGCGCGTCGACGCGATACGGTTCGACGATCGCGCCCGTCGGGCACGCGCCGATGCAGCGCGTGCAGCTGCCGCAGTGCGCGCCGGGCGTCTCGGGCGCGCGCTCGGGCGCCGTTTGCGCGTCGGTCGGCAGCGGCACGTCGACGTAGATTTCGCCGAGGAAGAATAGCGAACCCGCGTCGCGCTGCAGCAACAGCGTGTGCTTGCCGCGCCAGCCGACCCCGGCCTTCTGCGCGAGCTCGACCTCGAGCACCGGCGCCGAATCGGTGAACACGCGGTAGCCGAATGCGCCGATCTCGCGCTCGATGCGCTCCGCGAGCGTCTGCAGCCGGTTGCGCAGCACCTTATGGTAGTCGCGGCCGCGTGCGTAGATCGACACGACGGCCGCCTGCGGATCGTCGAGACGCGCGCGCTCGCGTGCGCGCCAGTCGTGCGGCGCGAGCGCGCCGGATGACGCATCGGGTGGGTCGGCGGCGAGCGTTTCGGCCGGCAGATAGGCGAGCCGCGCGGAAATCACGCGTCGCGTACCGGCCACAAGTTCGGCCGGCCGCGCGCGTTTCATCCCGTGTTTCGCCATATAATCCATTTCGCCGTGGTACCCGGCTTCCAGCCAGGCGGCGAGGCCTGCTTCGGCATCCGAGAGATCGGTATCGCTGATGCCTATCGCCCCGAAACCCAATTCGCGCCCCCACGCCCTGATGCGCGCGGCGAGCGCAGCCAACGTCGCATCATCGAGCGCGCACGGCGCCGCGCCTTCGGCACGAGTCGAAGGCCTGTCGGATGCGGCGAGTTCCGGTAATCGGTTCATCGCACTATTTTACGAGAATGCCAGCCACGTCCCATACGCCTCATGCCGACACGCTGCCCGCCCCGCTCGCGGAGCGCGTGATCGCACTCGCCGACGAAGCGGCGACCGAGGCCTTCGGCACCCGCTTCGCGCACGCGCTCGACGCGGCGCGTAGCGAACTCGCCCATGCACACGCGTTCAACGGGCTGCAGATCCAGCTGATCGGCGACCTCGGCGCGGGCAAGACGACCCTCGTGCGCGCGATCCTGCGCGGCCTCGGCCACCCGGGGCGCGTGCGCAGCCCGACCTACACGCTCGTCGAACCGTACGCGTTCGCGCGCGACGACGGGGAACTTGAGGTCTATCACTTCGATCTGTATCGATTCAACGATCCGGCCGAATGGTCCGATGCAGGCTTTCGCGAGTATTTCAATTCCAGCGCGATCTGCCTCGTCGAATGGCCGCAGCAGGCGGGCCCGCTGCTCGGCGTGCCCGATCTGGTTTTCTCGCTCGACGTGGATGGCGACGGCCGCGCCCTCACCGTCCGTGCGTACAGCGCTTCAGGAAAGGCATGTCTCGAAAGATGTTGATCAAACCGTTCCGCTCGATCGAATCGGCGGCCACCGCCACGCACAACTGGCGGCGCCGCCAGATCCTGTGCGCGGGCGCGTCGACGCTGGTGCTCGGCCTCGTCGCGCCGCGGCTCGCGCACGCGTCGTCGGTGCTCGGCGTGCGTGTATGGCCCGCGCGCGATTACACGCGCGTCACGATCGAATCCGACCAGCCGCTGCAGAATAGCCAACAGCTGCTGCAGGGTCCCGACCGGCTCGTCGTCGACCTGAACGGGCTCGACCTCGACCAGGCGCTGCGCGACCTCGTGTCGAAGATCGCGCCGAACGATCCGCAGATCCAGTCGGTGCGCGTCGGCCAGTATCAGCCGCACGTGGTGCGGATGGTGTTCGACCTGAAAGGCTCGGTGAAGCCGCAGGTGTTCACGCTGCCGCCGGTCGGCACCTACAAGTACCGGCTCGTGTTCGACCTGTATCCGGCCGTCGCGCCCGATCCGCTGACCGACCTGATCGCGCAGACGGAACGCAAGGAACAGGCGCTCAACGACACCGCGCGCGCGCAGCAGGTGCAGCCGCCGAGCGCGCTGAACGGGCCGGCGACGCCGCCCGTCGCGGGCAACGACAACAGCGACGCGTTCTTCCAGCGCTTCGCGCAGAACACGCCGGCCGCGCCGCGCACGCCGCCGGCCGCCGCGACGCCGTCTTCGCCTGCCACGCCCGCGAAGCCGGCCGTCAAGCCGCCGCCCGTCATCGCGCGCCGCGACGACAACGAGGACGACGGCGACACCTACAAGTTCACCGCGCCGAAATCCGGCAAGGGCGGCACCGTGCGCCTGCTGACGGTCGCGATCGACCCGGGCCACGGCGGCGAGGATCCGGGCGCGATCGGCGGCGGCGGCACGTACGAGAAACACGTCGCGCTCGACATCGCGAAGAAGCTGCGCGCGAAGATCGACGGCGCGCCGAACATGCGCGCGATGATGACGCGCGACGCCGACTTCTTCGTGCCGCTGAACGTGCGCGTGCAGAAGGCGCGCCGCGTCGGCGCGGACCTGTTCGTGTCGATCCACGCCGATGCGTTCACGACGCCGTCCGCGCGCGGCTCGTCGGTGTTCGCGCTGTCCGACCACGGCGCGTCGAGCGCCGCGGCGCGCTGGCTCGCGAACAAGGAGAACTCGTCCGACCTGATCGGCGGCATCAACATCAAGACCCAGGACGCGGCAGTCAGCCGCGCGCTGTTCGACATGTCGACGACCGCGCAGATCCGCGATTCGCTGCGCTACGGCAACTACGTGCTGAAGGAAGTCGGCGGCATCAACAAGCTGCACAAGGGCTCGGTCGAGCAGGCCGGGTTCGCGGTGCTGAAGGCGCCCGACATTCCGTCGATCCTCGTCGAGACGGCGTTCATCAGCAATCCGGAAGAGGAAAGCCGGCTGAACGACGACAGCTATCGCGACCAGATGGCCGACGCGATCTTCCGCGGCATCAAGCGTTACTTCGCCGCGAATCCGCCGCTCGCGAAGAGCCGGATGGCCTGACCGGCCACCCTGCCCCGCCGCCGGCACGCGCTGCGTGCCGGCGCGTCACGACGCCGCGAAGCGGCGCGCGAGCTTCCCGCCGAACACGTTCACCGCGAGCCCGCCCATCACGAGCGCGGCGCCGATCAGCTGCGCGTCCGTCAGATGCTCGTCGAGCAGCAGCGCCGACGACGCGAGCCCGACGATCGGCACCAGCAGCGAGAACTGCGCGACCTGGGCGGCCGGATAACGCGACATCAGGCGGCTCCACAAGCCGTAGCCGAGCAGCGTCGCGACGAACGCGAGATAGACCACCGCGAAGATCGACGCGCCGTTCAGCCCGAGCAGCGCGGCCTCGATCCGCTGCGGCCCCTCGAACCACAGCGACAGCAGGAAGAACGGCACCGGCGGCACGAGGCTCGCCCACACGACGAGCGACACCAGGTTGGCCTTGCCCAGCTTCTTCGTGACGATATTGCCGAACGCCCACATCGCGGCCGAGCAGAGGGTCAGCAGGAAGCCGGCGAGCGTCATCGCGCGGCCACCCTGCGCAGCGATCACGACGAGTCCGGCCGCGGCGACCGCGAGCCCGACCAGGCTCTGCACGCGCAGCCGCTCGCCGAGGAACAGCATCGCGAACACCAGCGTGAAGAATGCCTGCGACTGCAACACGAGCGACGCGAGGCCGGCCGGCATGCCGACGTACATGCCGGTAAACAGGAGCACGAACTGGCCGAGCTGGATCGTCGCGCCGTACAGGATCAGCATGCGCCACGGAATCTGCGGCCGGCGCACGAAGAACACCGCGGGCACCGCGGCGAGCGTGAAGCGCAGCGCGCCGAGCAGCATCGGCGGCATGCCGTGCAGGCCGACCTTGATCACGACGAAGTTCACGCCCCACGCCAGGATCACGACCAGCGCGAGCAGCAAGTCCTTCGGGGCCATCATCGGCGTCTCCTCGATTTTGTCGGATGGTTTCCTGAACGCCGCTCAGTCTACCGAATTTCGCCGCGCGACCCGATACCCGCGCGGCGCACATGGAATCGGCGTCAGGCACGGCGCCGTGGACGCGCCGCACGACGCGTGCCTGCCCCGCGGCCGCATCGCGCGGCGGACATCCGGCTGCCCGTTGCACGCGTGGCCGCCGTGCCGCCAGTACAATGACCGGCATTCCCGCCGTTCCCCACGAGGCCCGCCATGACCGATCCGATCAAAGCCCTGCTGAAGCCGCACATCCGCGACATCGGCAACCTGCAGGTGCGCCGCACGCTGCCCGCGCTCGCCGCACGCCTCGTCGGCCCGTTCATCTTCTTCGATCACATGGGGCCCGCGACGCTGCCGGCCGGCACCGGCCTCGACGTGCGCCCGCATCCGCATATCGGGCTCGCCACCGTCACCTACCTGTTCGACGGCGCGATCCTGCACCGCGACAGCCTCGGCTCGCTGCAGGAGATCGTGCCGGGCGACGTGAACTGGATGACGGCCGGCCGCGGCATCGTCCACTCGGAGCGCACGCCCGACGCGCAGCGCGCGAGCGGCCACACGGTGCACGGGATCCAGACCTGGGTCGCGCTGCCGGTTGCCCACGAGACCACCGAGCCGTCGTTCGAGCACCATGCGGCCGACACGCTGCCCAAGCGCGACGAGAACGGCGTGTCGCTCACGGTGATCGCCGGCGACGCGTTCGGCCTGCGCTCGCCCGTCACGACGTTCTCGCGCACGCTGTACGTCGCCGCCGAATTCGCGGCCGGCGGCCACCTCGAACTCGACGCATCGCACGAGGAACGCGCGGTCTACGTGGTCGACGGCGACCTGTCGATCGACGGCACGCCGGTGCCGGCCGAGCAGATGGCCGTGCTCGCACCGGGCGCCACCGTCACGCTCGCGAGCGGCAACGGCGCGCGCGCGATGCTGCTGGGCGGCGACAAGATCGACGGCGAGCGCTTCATCGAATGGAACTTCGTCGCCAGCAGCCGCGACGCGATCGAGCGCGCGAAACGGGCGTGGACGAACCAGGAAATGGGCAAGGTGCCCGGCGAAACCGAGTGGATTCCGCTGCCCGAGTCGAAGCCGCGTTGAAAAAGGGGCGCGCCGCCCCCATCCTGACGACATTCGAACCGAAGAGAACGACATGGACACCACGCTTGCCACTTTCGAGAAAGACGTCATCGAGGCGTCGCTGGACACGCCCGTGCTGGTCGACTTCTGGGCGCCGTGGTGCGGCCCCTGCAAGACGCTCGGTCCGCTGCTCGAAAAGCTCGAAGCCGACTACGAAGGCCGCTGGAAGCTCGTGAAGGTGAACGTGGACGAGAACCAGGAGCTCGCCGCGCACTTCCAGACGCGCAGCATCCCGCACGTGATCGCGTTCGCCGACGGGCGCCCCGTCGACCAGTTCATCGGCGTGCTGCCGGAAGGCCAGTTGCGCGCGTTCCTCGACCGGCTGCTGCCCGCGCCCGACGAAGCAGAGCGCCGCGCCGCACAATACGCGATCGCCGAATCGCGCTACGACGATGCGATCACCCACCTCGAAGCGGCGCTCGCGCTGAACCCCGGCTTCGACGACGCGCGGCTCGACCTGATCGAACTGCTGCTCGCGAACAACCAGGTGGACGCCGCACGCGCCGAGGCCGAACGCCTGTCGCCGCAGACCGTGCAGGGCACCGATCCGCGCTACCAGGCGATCAAGACCCGTTTCGATGCGCTCGACGCGACGGCCGACCTGCCGCCGACCGACGCGCTCGAGGCGCGCATCGCGGCGAACCCGGCCGATCTCGACGCACGCTTCGACCTCGCGCAGAGCCTGATCGCGCGCCGCGCGTACGAAGGCGCGCTCGAGCAGTTGCTGGAAATCGTGCTGCGCGACCGCGCGTATGGCGACGACCTCGGCCGCCGTACGATGATCTCGGTGTTCGAGCTGGCGGGCGATCGCCCGGAACTCGTCGCCGCGTGGCGGCGCAAGCTGAGCATGGCGCTCAACTGACGAACGAACGGCCGGGCCGCGATGGCCTGGCCGACTCGCCTCGTCGCGCGCGGTGGGTCCGCCGCGCCGCAACATTCCTTGGCGCGTCGCTCGACGCCCCGATCAACCCGCGGCCCGCGCCGCGATCGCCCGCAACGCATGCGCGGCGGCCGCGAAACCGAAGCTCGCGGTCACGCACACGCTCGAACCGAACCCCGCGCAGTTGAGCCCCGCGACATGCGCGGCGGTGGACGGTTCCGCGCCATCCTCGATGTCGCACGCGGCCGCTTCCGGATAGATCAGCGGCTCGTCCGAATACACGGCGCTGACCTTGAAGCGCGCCTTCGGCCCGCGCGGAAAGCCGTGCTGCTTGCGCAGCTGCGCACGCACCTTCGACAGCAGCGGATCCTGGATCGTCAGCGCGAGATCGTCGATGCGGATGCGCGTCGGGTCGAGCTGCCCGCCTGCGCCGCCGACCGTGACGAGCGGCTGCCCTTTCGCGACGCACCACGCGATCAGCGCGACCTTCGTGCGCACGCTGTCGATCGCGTCGATCACGTAGTCGAAGCCCCCGCCGAGCAGCGCGTCGAAGTTGTCGGGTTCCGCGAAATCCTCGATCCGGTTCACGCGGCACGCGGGATCGATCAGCGCGATCCGCTCGGCCATCGCGTCGACCTTCGGCTTGCCGTAATTGCCGTCGAGCGCGTGGATCTGCCGGTTCGTATTGCTTTCGGCGACGTTGTCGAGATCGATCAGCGTCAGCGTGCCGATCGCGCTGCGCGCGAGCGCCTCGGCCGTCCACGACCCGACGCCGCCGATGCCGATCACGGCCACGTGCGCGCCCTCGAACGCGGCGAGCGCCGGGGCGCCGTACAGCCGCGCGATGCCGCCGAAGCGGCGCTCGCGATCCACGTCAAGCTGGATTGTCGGGGTCGGGGTAAGATCAGAGGAACTGAGCGGGGCGGTGTCGGCAGCGGACATGGCAGCAAGGAAAACGTAAGTCGAGCAGCCCTCTATTTTGCCTGAACTCCCCGCCGGCACGCGCCACTGTGCACGCACGATTCTCGCGCGTTAGCTATACTGGCCCCAGATTGAAGCGTTCGCATAACATGACGACTCTCGCCGATCTCCGCATCAACTATTCGCGTGCTTCGCTCGACGAAGCCGATGCCGCCCCCGACCCCTTCGCCCAGTTCGATCGCTGGTTCAAGGAGGCGCTCGCCGCCAAGCTCCCCGAGCCCAACACGATGACGCTCGCCACCGTCGGCGACGACGGCCGGCCGTCGGCACGCATCGTGCTCATCAAGGCTGTCGACGAACGCGGGTTCGTCTTCTTTACCAATTACGAAAGCCGCAAGGGGCGCGACCTCGCCGCCCATCCGTACGCGGCACTGCTGTTCTACTGGATCGAACTCGAGCGCCAGGTGCGCATCGAGGGCCGGATCGAAAAGACCAGCGCCGACGAAAGCGACCGCTATTTCGCGTCCCGCCCGCTCGGCTCGCGCATCGGCGCGTGGGCGTCCGAGCAGAGCGCCGTGATCGACAGCCGCGCGACGCTCGAAGCGCGCGAGAAGGACGTGGCCGAACGCTACGGCGAGAACCCGCCGCGCCCGCCGCACTGGGGCGGCTATCGCGTCGTGCCCGACGCGATCGAGTTCTGGCAGGGCCGCCCGTCGCGGCTGCACGACCGCCTGCTCTATACGCGCGACGCCGCTGCGGCGTCGGGCTGGACGATCTCGCGCCTGTCGCCGTAAGCCGAACCGCGGCCGCGGTGCCGCTTGCCGGTCGTGTCTCGTGTTGCATCCGGGCGCCCGCCTCGCAGGAGGCGGGCGCCGGTCAAGATACTTGGCTGTATTCGATTCAACGAACAAACGGAGAATCCAAATGTTCTGGGAAAAGAAGCTGGCACAGTGGGCGGACGAAGTACGGGCGAAAGCGAACATACCGGCGCGCCTCGTGCTGTGGAACGGCGATCAACTCGATTTCGGCACCTTCAGCGCACCGCAGGTCACGCTGAAGGTCAACAGCGCGTCGGCGCTGCCGCTCTTGCTCGAACCGAGCCTCGACAATCTCGGCGAGGCGTACGTGAAGGGCAAGATCGACATCGAAGGCCGGCTGTCGGACATCATCAACATCAGCTATTCGCTCGCGCGCAGCACGGTCACCAGCGCGAGCAAGCTCGCGCGCGTGAAACGCTACTTCAATCACACGAAGAACACCGACCGGAAGGCGATCCAGTATCACTACGACGTCTCGAACGAGTTCTACCAGCTGTGGCTCGACGAGAACATGGTGTACTCGTGCGCGTACTTCGAGAACGGCGACGAGGATCTCGCGACCGCGCAGATCAAGAAGATCGACCACATCCTGACCAAGATCCAGCTGGAGCCCGGCCAGCGCCTGCTCGACATCGGCTGCGGCTGGGGCGCGCTCGTGCTGCGCGCCGCGCAGAAGTTCGGCGCGACGTGCCTGGGCGTGACGCTGTCGCAGAACCAGTTCGATCTCGCGACCGCGCGCGTGAAGGCCGCCGGGCTCGAGGACAAGATCGAGATCCGCCTGCAGGACTACCGCGAGATCGACGGGCAGTTCGACCGCATCACGAGCGTCGGGATGTTCGAGCACGTCGGCCGCAAGAACCTGCCGCTCTATTTCTCGCGCGTGCACGACCTGCTGACCGACGACGGCATCGCGATGAACCACGGGATCACGTCGACCGACGCGGAAAGCGGCGAAACGGCGCTCGGCGGCGGCGAATTCATCGACCGCTACGTGTTCCCGGACGGCGAGCTGCCGCACATCAGCCTCGCGCTCGAAGCGGCGCAGCGCGGCGGGCTCGAGGCGATTGACGTCGAAAGCCTGCGGCGGCACTATGCGCGCACGCTCGACATCTGGACCGAGAACTTCGAGGCGAAGGCGGACCAGGCGCGCGCGCTCGTCGACGACGAGAAATTCCGCATCTGGCGCGTGTACCTCGCCGGTTGCGCGTATGCGTTCGAACACGACGACGTGTCGATCTTCCAGATCGTGTGCCGCAAGGCCGGACGCAGCGCGAAAACGCTGCCGTGGTCGCGGCGCTACATGTACGAACACACGCTGCCGCGCTAGGCGGCACTTCACGCTGGGCATGCATGGGTGACGGCAGGACGCGGCGCAACACGCCGCCGCAACGACAGCAGCGCGACGAACCGGACGGATCGCACGCCGACGGGCAGTTCGACCTGTTCGGCGGCGCGGCGCCCGACGACGCGCGCGCGGCCGCGCCCGCGGATGGCGACAGCGCTGCAGGTGCCGGCGCACGCGTGACGCCGGACGAACACGACACTGCGCGGCCGGCAAAGTCGCCTGCGCGCGCCGGCCGTGCATCGCCCCGTCCTTCCGCCGACCAGGAACCGGCGGAACCGCCCGCTGCCTCCGGCCTGCTGTGGGACGAACCGGCCGCGCCGGCCGCGCCGCCGAAGAAAAGCCGGCGCCGGCGCGGCGTGCCGCCCGCCCCGGTTTCCGCGGAAGTCGCCGCCGCCGCGGCCGCGCTGCCGCCCAATGTGCGGCTCGGCACGTCGTCGTGGTATTTCCCCGGCTGGGACGGCATCGTCTACGACGGCGATTTCGCGCAGACGAAGCTGTCGCGCGAAGGGCTCGAGGCGTACGGCGCGCATCCGCTGCTGAAGAGCGTGAGCCTCGACCGCTCGTTCTACGGGCCGCTGTCGGTGGCCGATTACCTGCGCTACGCGCAACAGGTGCCGGACGACTTCCGCTTCGTCGTGAAAGCGCCGGCGTCCGTCACCGACGCGGTCGTGCGCGGCAGGCGCGGCGAGCCGTCGGGCCCGAACCCGACCTTCCTCGACGCGCAGCTCGCGACCCGGGAATTCGTGCAGCCGTGCCTCGAAGGGCTCGGCCGGAAGGCCGGCGTGCTGGTGTTCCAGTTCTCGCCGATGCCCGATCAACTGCTCGCCGAGCCGGCCGCGCTGATCGACCGGCTGTCGGCATTCTTCGCGGCATTGCCGCCGCTGCCGCCGGACGCCGACGGCACGCGCTACGCGATCGAGATCCGCGACGCGAGCCTGCTCACGCCGCGCTTCATCCGCGCGCTCGCGGCGCTCGGCGTACGCTACTGCGTCGGGCTGCACGCGCGGATGCCCGACCCGCTGCGCCAGGCGGCCGCGCTCGCGCTGCTCGACGGCGATGCGCCGGGCCCGCTGATCGTGCGCTGGAGTCTGCACGGAGGCTTCAAGTACGAACAGGCGAAAGCGAAGTACGAGCCGTTCGACAAGCTCGTCGACGAGGACCCGGCCACGCGCGCGGCGCTCGCCGAGCTGGCCGCGCGCTATGCGCTGGCCGGACAGCCGGTGATCATCACGATCAACAACAAGGCGGAAGGCTCCGCGCCGCTGTCGTGCCTCGCGCTCGCGCGCGAGATCGCCGCCGCGTGCGCGCACTGGCGCAGCGAGGCGGCGTAGGGGTCGCGGCGCGGGTGCCCGCGCCGCTTGCGGCCGACGTGCCGATTACGTCGATTACGCGCCGCGCTGCGACTTCAGCCGGTGCGAGAACTTCTGGCGGAATTTCGCGAGCTTCGGCCCGATCACGACCGAGCAGTAGCCCTGCCCCGGATTGCGTGCGTAATAGTTCTGATGATAGTCCTCGGCCGGCCAGTAGTTGCCGTCGAGCGGCACGACCTGCGTGACGATCGGCTGCCCGAACACCTGCTCGCGCTCCAGTTCGCGGATCACGTCGAGCGCGACGTCGCGCTGCGCGTCGGAATGCGTGAACACGACCGACCGGTATTGCGTGCCGACGTCGTTGCCCTGCCGGTTCAGCTGGGTCGGATCGTGCGTCGCGAAGAAGATCTCGAGGATCTCGCGATAACCGATGCGCGCCGGATCGAACGTCACGTTCACGACCTCGGCGTGACCGGTGTCGCCGTCGCAGACGTCGCGATAGCCGGGATTGCGCGTATGGCCGCCCGCATAGCCCGACTGGACGGCCGTCACGCCGTCGACGTCGAGAAACACGGCCTCCGTGCACCAGAAGCACCCGCCGCCCACAGTCGCGGTTTCAAGCATCTCGTTCACCATGAAATCAGTACCTCGTTGAAGACGGCGGCCGGCACGCAGGCACGCGCCGGCGCCGCCGGTCCTTATCGTCGCTGCCCGGTTGCCCGGCGCGCAGCGGCAGCGTTCAAGTATCTCACTCGCGCGCGAATCCGGCAGAACCGCATGCGCGCCGCGCGCCACCGGCTGCGCGTTTCTCGACTACACTTAGGCACGCTTCGCCGCGACGGCACACCGTCCGGCTGCACGCAGCGTCCGATGCATGCCCGCCCTGATGCCAACAACATCTGCCGGAACATCGATATGCACGCCTCAGCAGAAATCGCCCGCATGACGGGCCCGGCCGCCGGTGCCCCGCGCGCCGTCGCCTTCACCGCACCCTCGCGTCACCGTACGCCCGTTGCGCCGCCTGCGCGACGATCCGGCGCGCCGCGTTTCCCCGCTTTCCCGACCTGATGCACCGCACCGCGCGTCCTGCAATCGCGCGCCACCGCCTGTGCATTCCCGTCACGCAACCTGTTCGACCCGCACGCCCGCAGTGAACGGCCGTGCGCCCGTGATCCGATACAACCGAGAGAGGCACCACGATGAGCATGCGGCCTGACCCGACCTTTCACGCTTCGCCGGAACTTGCGATGCAGGCGCCGGCGGAGGAATTTGCCTATACGTTGTTGCTGAGCCCCGATTTTTCCAGGCCCGACGCGCTCGCCGTGATCGACGTGAAACCCGGCTCGGCGACCTACGGCAAGATCGTGCACACGGTGACGATGCCGAACACCGGCGACGAATTCCACCACTTCGGCTGGAATGCGTGCTCGTCGTCGCTGTCGCCGCTGACCGGTCACGCGTTTCTCGAGCGCCGCTTCCTGATCATCCCGGGCCTGCGCTCGTCGCGGATCTACGTGATCGACACGAAGCCGCACCCGACGCAGGCGCGTATCCACAAGATCATCGAGCCCGGCGAGGTGTTCGCGAAGACCGGCTATTCGCGGCCGCATACGGTTCATTGCGGCCCCGAGGGCATCTACGTGAGCACGCTCGGCGGCGCGGGCCCGGACGGCACCGACGGCGCGCCCGGCATCTTCATCATGGACTGCGAGACCTTCGACGTGCTCGGCCGCTGGGAAATCGACCGCGGCCCGCAGGACAAGCATTACGACTTCTGGTGGAACCTGCCGCGCGACTACATGGTGTCGAGCGAATGGGCGCTGCCGCCGCAATTCGAGAACGGCATCGTGCCGGAAGACCTGCTCGCGAACCGCTACGGCCACCGGCTGCATTTCTGGGACCTGCGCGCGCGGCGCAACGTGCAGACGATCGATCTCGGCGCGCAGCACCAGATGGCGCTCGAAGTGCGGCCCGCGCACGATCCGGTGCGCGAATACGGGTTCGTCGGCGTCGTGGTCGACACGACCAATCTCGAAGGATCGATCTGGACCTGGTGGCGCGAGGACGGCCAGTTCCATGTGGAGAAGACCGCGACGATCCCGCCCGAGCCGGCCGCCGCCGACGAACTGCCGCCGCTGCTCCAGGGATTCGGCGCGGTGCCGCCGCTCGTGACCGACATCGACCTGTCGCTCGACGACCGTTTCCTGTACGTATCGTGCTGGGGCACGGGCGAGATGCGTCAGTACGACGTGTCGGATCCGCGTCACCCGGTGCTCGCCGGGTCGGTGCGCATCGGCGGGATCGTGCGCCGCGCGCCGCACTCGAACGGCCGCGCGTTCGCCGGCGGCCCGCAGATGGTGGAAATCAGCCGCGACGGCCGGCGCGTGTACTGGACCAACTCGCTCTACTCGACGTGGGACGACCAGTTCTATCCGGACGGCGTGCCCGCCGCGCAGGTGCTCGCGCATGCGGGGCCGGACGGCGGGCTGACGCTCGCCGACGACTACTGGGTCGAGTTCCCCGACGGCTATCGCGCGCACCAGATCCGGCTGGAAGGCGGCGACTGCTCGACCGACTCGTTCTGCTATCCGTCGGTCAAGTGTTGAGCGCCGGCCTCTCCGCGCCGCTCGCGCTGTGGGCGGCCGTGCTCGCGAGCGGCGTCTATCACGGGCTCAATCCGGCGATGGGCTGGCCGCTCGCGGTGTCGAACGCGTTGATGACGCGCCGCGACGGCGCGCTCGTCGCGGCGCTCGGCTATCTCGCGCTCGGCCATGCGCTCGCGGTATTCATGGTGATGCTGCCGTTCGGGCTGCTCGCCGCGCTGCTTGCATGGCAGTCGGCGATCCGGATCGGCGCGAGCGCGCTCGTGATCGGCTTCGGCGCGGTGCTGCTGATCCGGCGGCGTCACCCGCGTGCGCTCGCGCGGATTCCGCCCGCGCGGCTCGGGCTGTGGTCGTTCGCGGTCGCGCTCGCGCACGGCGCCGGGCTGATGCTGGTGCCGATCTATCTGGGGCTTTGCGGGCTCGACACGGACGCCGGCGATCGCGCGGCGGCCACGCTCGTCGACGCGCATCTCGGAATGGCGCTCGTCGTCGCGGCCGTGCACGCGGCCGCGATGATCGGTACGGGCGGCGTGCTCGCGTGGCTCGTGTACCGCTATCTCGGGCTGAAGTTCGTCGCGCGGAGCTGGTTCAACCTCGATGCGGTGTGGGCGTCGAGCCTGATCCTGACGGGTGTGCTGTCGCTCGGGCTGGCGGCGGCGCGGTAGCGCACGCGCGGCGGCTGCCGCGCGGGATTCATGGCGTGGCGGATGGCCTGCCGCATGGGCGGGCCACCGACCGCGCGCGATAAAACACGCCAGAAACGCCGCCGCCGGCTCGATCGCGGCGCCGCGCGACTGTGTTCGCTACCTCACGCTGGCCCCGCAATGCACCGTCCGCACGGGCCCGGCGGTCGCGATTCCGCTAAAATCGCGCCATGCGCACCACTTCCCGACCGACCGCCCTGGCCTTGCCGCCTTTCGTCCGCCGCGCCTCCCGCACCCGCCGCGCGCCGCGCCTGTCCGTTTCGATCCGGATGGCCGCCCGATGAAGCATGCCACCCCGCCCGATTTCGACTCGGCCGCCTTTCGCCAGGCGCTCGGCCAGTTCGCGACCGGCGTCACGGTCATCACGACGCGTGCGCCGTCCGGGCAATTGATCGGCATCACCGCGAGTTCGTTCAACTCGGTGTCGCTCGATCCGCCGCTCGTGCTGTGGAGCCTCGCGCACAAATCGGCGTCGACGCCGGTGTTCCGCAGCAACAGCCATTACGTGGTGAACGTGCTCGCGGCGTCGCAGCTCGACCTGTGCAAGCGCTTCTCGACCTACAAGGGCGACCGCTTCGAAGGGATCGCGCACGCGGCCGGCAACTCGGGCATGCCGGTGCTCGACGGTGCGCTCGCGTGGTTCGAATGCCACAACCGCAGCCGCTACGACGAAGGCGACCATGTGATCTTCGTCGGCGAAGTGGAACGCTGCGGCGTGCGTGCCGTGTCGGATGCCGCTCCGCCGCTCGTGTTCCACGGCGGCGGCTTCCACGGCCTCACACCGCTTTGATCGCCCCCATGCGCGCCAGCCCGACCGGCGCGCCCGCTTCGTCCTTCAGCGTCTGCAGCACGATGTTCGAACGGATGTCCATCACGCCCGGCGCCTTGTAGAGCCGGTTCAGCACGAAATCCGAATAGTGCTTGAGGTTGTGCGCGAGCACGCGCAGCAGGTAGTGGCTCTCGCCCGTCACGACGAACGCGCCGACCACCTCCGGCCATTCGCGCAGCGCCTCCGCGAAGCGCTCGTGCCATTGATTCTCTTCATTGCGCATCGACACCTGCACGAACGCCTCGAGCTCGAAGCCGAGCTTCTCGCGGCTCAGGCACGCGCGATAGTGCTCGATCACGCCCTGCTCCTCGAGCAGGCGCATCCGGCGCAGACAGGCGGATGGCGAAAGCGAGATGCGCTCCGCCAGATCGAGATTGCTGATTCTGCCCTCTTCCTGCAGGACCGCCAGAATCCGGCAGTCGGTGGCATCGAGCGTGATCGCGTGCATTTTTGGTCCCCGTTTTCCCTCTGAGTCGAATTATCTGCCAATCGGGCGGATTGTCCATGTTTATTTCGCAAGCACTTTCTGCGAGCGTCCACCTATCATTCGAAGCATCGATTCACCGACTCGTCATGCCATGGACACACTCTGGGACATCTCGCCGCCCGTCAGCCCCGCCACCCCCGTGTGGCCGGGCGACACGCCGGTTTCCGTCGAACGCGTATGGCGGATGGAGGCCGGCTCGCCGGTCAACGTCGCGCGCCTGACGCTGTCGCCGCATACCGGCGCGCACTGCGACGCGCCGCTTCACTACGATGCCGACGGCGCGCCGATCGGCGCGGTGCCGCTCGACACCTATCTCGGCCCGTGCCGCGTGATCCACTGCATCGGCGCATCGCCGGTCGTGCGCCCGGCCGACCTCGAGGCCGCGCTCGCCGGCGTGCCGCCGCGCGTGCTGCTGCGCACCTATGCGCGCGCCAGCGTCGCGCAATGGGACAGCGGATTCTGCGCGGTCGCGCCCGAGACCGTCGACCTGCTCGCCGCGCACGGCGTCAAGCTGATCGGCATCGATACGCCGTCGCTCGACCCGCAGGAATCGAAGACCATGGATGCGCATCACCGCGTGCGCGCGCACCGCATGGCGATCCTCGAAGGGATCGTGCTCGACGACGTGCCGCCCGGCGACTACGAGCTGATCGCGCTGCCGCTGAAATTCGCGACGCTCGACGCGAGCCCCGTGCGTGCGGTGCTGCGCGCGCTGCCCGGCCGATCCTCCTGATTCATCCAACCATCGACCCGCGAACCACTCGTCCGCGAACTACTGACCCGACATCATGATCATCAAGACCCGTGAAGACGCGCTCGCCCTCGACCGCGACGACCCGCTCGCCGCGCTGCGCGACCAGTTCGCGCTGCCCGACGGCGTGATCTATCTCGACGGCAACTCGCTCGGCGCGCAGCCGCGCGCATCGGCCGCCCGCGCGCAACAGGTGATCGGCGCCGAATGGGGCGAAGGCCTGATCCGCAGCTGGAACACCGCCGGCTGGTTCGCGCTGCCGCGCCGCCTCGGCGACAAGCTCGCGACGCTGATCGGCGGCGCGCCCGGCGAAACCGTCGTGACCGACACCATCTCGATCAACCTGTTCAAGCTGCTGTCGGCGATGCTGCGCCACCAGGCCGAACGCGCGCCGGAGCGCCGCGTGATCGTGTCGGAGCGCTCGAACTTCCCGACCGACCTGTACATCGCGCAAGGGCTGATCGAACAGCTCGGCGGCGACTACGAGCTGCGCCTGATCGACGATCCGGCGGACCTGCCCGACGCGCTCGGCGCGGACACGGCCGTCGCGATGATCACGCACGTGAACTACCGCACCGGCTACATGCACGACATGCCGGCCGTCACGCAGCTCGTGCACGATGCGGGCGCGCTGATGCTGTGGGATCTCGCGCATTCGGCCGGCGCGGTGCCGGTCGACCTGAACGGCGCGCACGCGGACGGCGCGGTCGGCTGCACGTACAAGTACCTGAACGGCGGCCCCGGTTCGCCGGCCTTCGTGTGGGCGCCGCGGCGCCATCTCGCGCATTTCTCGCAGCCGCTGTCGGGCTGGTGGGGCCACCGCGCACCGTTCGCGATGCAGCCGGGCTTCGCGCCCGATCCGGGCATCGCGCGCTTCCTGTGCGGCACGCAGCCGATCGTGTCGATGTCGATGGTCGAATGCGGGCTCGACGTGTTCCTGCAGACCGACATGCACGCGATCCGCCGCAAGTCGCTCGCGCTGACCGACGCGTTCATCGCGCTCGTCGAAACGCGCTGCGCGGGCCTGTCGCTGAAGCTCGTCACGCCGCGCGCGCATCACCAGCGCGGCTCGCAGGCGAGCTTCGAGCATCCGCACGGCTACGAGGTGATGCAGGCGCTGATCGCGCGCGGCGTGATCGGCGACTACCGCGAGCCTTACGTGCTGCGCTTCGGTTTCACGCCGCTCTATACGCGCTTCGTCGACGTGTGGGATGCCGTCGAGACGCTGCGCGACATCCTCGCCACCGACGCGTGGAAGGCGCCCGAGTTCGCCGAGCGCGGCGCGGTGACCTGACCGCTTCCAGCCCGGCGCGCGCCGCCGCGACGTGCGGATTGCGCGCCGCGCCCCGTCATTCAAATCTGGAGAAAGTCGTGAATTCTGGTCATATTCAGCCACCCGGCGACGATGCGCCGGCGGGCTGCCCGTTCTCGGGCGCACGCGCGGCCCAACCGGCTCATGAAGCGCCGCACGTGCCTGGCGAAGCCACCGCTCAAGCCGGCTGGCACGATGCGCAGCTCGATTTCTCGAAGTCGATGAGCTACGGCGACTACCTGTCGCTGAACGCGATCCTCGACGCGCAGCATCCGCTGTCGCCCGATCACAACGAGATGCTGTTCATCATCCAGCATCAGACGAGCGAGCTGTGGATGAAGCTCGCGCTGTTCGAGCTGCGCGGCGCGCTCGACGCGGTGCGCGGCGACGCGCTGCCGCCCGCGTTCAAGATGCTCGCGCGCGTGTCGCGGATCCTCGAGCAACTCGTGCAGGCGTGGAACGTGCTGTCGACGATGACGCCGTCCGAGTATTCGGCGATGCGGCCGTATCTCGGCCAGTCGTCGGGCTTCCAGTCGTACCAGTACCGGCAGCTCGAATTCCTGCTCGGCAACAAGAACGTGCAGATGCTGCAGCCGCATGCGCACCGGCCCGACATCCTCGAACAGGTGCGCGCGACGCTCGAGGCGCCGTCGTTCTACGACGAGGTCGTGCGCCTGCTCGCACGGCGCGGTTTCCCGATCGCGCCCGAACGGCTCGAGCGCGACTGGACACAGCCGATGCGTCACGACGAAACGGTCGAGGCCGCATGGCTCGAGGTCTATCGTCACCCGCAGCAGCACTGGGAGCTCTACGAGATGGCCGAGGAACTCGTCGATCTCGAGGATGCGTTCCGCCAGTGGCGCTTCCGCCACGTGACGACCGTCGAGCGCATCATCGGCTTCAAGCAGGGCACCGGCGGCACGAGCGGCGCGCCGTATCTGCGCAAGATGCTCGACGTCGTGCTGTTCCCCGAGCTCTGGCACGTGCGCACCACGCTGTAACGCATCGCCTCTCGCCCGCGCGTCACGACGACGTGCGGGCCGGCGCCTCCCCTTCGCGCGGCAACGCGCGTTCGTGCGCACGCCGCGGAATGTGCCGCCGCAGCCGGCGCCGCCGGCTCGCGCAAGGGCCGGGCACGCACGGGATCGGCCTCGCGCCGTCCGCGTGCGGGATCCGATGCCGACGCGGTCGCCGCGTTTCCGACGGGCCGACGGGCCGACGTATCGACGTATTATCGACGTATCGACGTGCCGACGAGCCGACGAGCCACCGGGACGATCGCCGGCATATCGCCATATCGTTGCGGCGCCGCACCATCCGCTACTCACGCTCACCGTGTTCCGACGGCGTCACGGCACCCTGCCGGGGCGGCCAGCACGCTCGCTGCCCGACGAACTCGTCGCATCGATGCGCGACGGACGCTGACGCCTTCCGCCTTCCGCCTTCCGCCCCCGCTTCCGCCCCGCCCCGCCCACGCGCCGCCGCAGCGCACCATCGAAATGCCGCGCCCGCGCCTTGACTTTCGCTCGCCCGAATACGATCATTCGCTCACATAAAGAGCAAATGATCGTATTCGACAGGAAAGACTGGCACGAACAGGAGACACCGGATGAGCGAATCGCCCTCCGCCCACGCGCCCGTGCTGCTGCACATCGGCGCAGGCTCGTTCCACCGCGCGCACCAGGCGTGGTATCTGCACCGCGTGAACGCGGCCGTGCCGGCCGACGAACGCTGGTCGCTGACCGTCGGCAACATCCGCGACGACATGCGCGCGACGATGGACGCGCTCGCCGCGCAGCACGGCGCCTACACGCTCGAAACCGTCACGCCGCAGGGCGAGCGCGCGTACGAGACGGTCCGCGCGATCTCGCGCGTACTGCCGTGGTCGATCGATCTCGCCGCGCTGATCGACGCCGGCGCCGACCCGGCGTGCCGGATCGTGTCGTTCACCGTCACCGAAGGCGGCTACTACCTCGACGAACACAACCGGCTCGACGTCGCGAACGCCGATCTCGCGGCCGACCTGCAAGGCGCGCGCACGACGCTGTACGGCGCGCTCGCGGCGCTGCTCGCCGAACGCGCGAAACGCGGCGCGGGCCCGCTCACACTGCAGAGCTGCGACAACCTGCGCAACAACGGCGCGCGCTTTCGCGCGGGCATGCGCGAATTCCTCGAACGGCGCGGCGAGACCGATCTGCTCGCGTGGTTCGAAGCGAACGTCGCGACACCGAGCGCGATGGTCGACCGCATCACGCCGCGCCCGACCGCCGACGTGCGCGAACGGGTGCGCGCGGCAACCGGCGTCGACGACGCGTGTCCGGTGATGGGCGAGTCGTTCATCCAGTGGGTGATCGAGGACCGCTTCGCGGCGGGCCGGCCGCGCTGGGAGCTGGCCGGCGCGGAACTGGTCGACGACGTGCATCCGTACGAGGAAGCGAAGATCCGCATCCTCAACGCGACGCACAGCTGCATCGCGTGGGCCGGCACGCTCGCGGGCCACACGTACATCCACGAAGGCACGCACGACGCGGCGATCCGCCGCTTCGCGCACGACTACGTGACGCAGGACGTGATCCCGTGTCTCAGCCCGAGCCCGCTCGACCTCGAACGCTACCGAGACGTCGTGCTCGAACGTTTCGGCAATCCGTACGTGCTGGACACGAACCAGCGCGTCGCGGCCGACGGCTTCTCGAAGATTCCCGGCTTCATCGCGCCGACGCTCGCCGAATCGCTCGCTCGCGGCGCGGCGCCGGTCGCCACCGCGGTGCTGCCGGCGCTGTTCCTGCGCTTTCTCGAACGCTGGGCGCGCGGCTTGCTGCCGTATGCGTACCAGGACGGCGTGATGGACGACGGCGCCGCGCGGGCGATCGTCGAGGCCGACGACCCGGTCGTCGCGCTGTGCGCGAGCCGCGCGCTGTGGGGCTCGCTCGCCGGCAACGCGGCGTTGTTCGACGCGCTGCGCGCCGGGCTCGCACGCGTCGACGCATGGCTCGCGCAGCGCTGACGCATGGCGGCCCGCGGCCTCGCAACCGGCCGCCCGCGAGCGGCCGCGCATCCGGGCGAACCTGCGTTGGCAGGCGCGCGCGCGTGCGGCTAAAGTAGCGGCTCCTCACTGACGGAACGGATCGCTCATGTATCTCGGCATCGACCTCGGCACCTCGGAAGTGAAGGTGCTGCTGCTTGCTCCGGACGGCACCGTGGTCGGCACCGCCGGCACGCCGTTCAGCGTGTCGCGGCCGCACCCGCGCTGGGCGGAACAGCATCCGGACGACTGGTGGCAAGGCACGCTCGCCGCGCTCGCGGCGCTGCGCGAACGGCATCCGCAGGCCTTCGCGCAGGTGCGCGGGATCGGCCTGTCGGGCCAGATGCACGGCGCGGTGCTGCTCGGCCGCGACGACCGCGTGCTGCGCCCCGCGATCCTGTGGAACGACATGCGCAGCGCCGACGAATGCGCGCTGCTCACCGAACGCGCGCCCGATCTCCACGCGCTGGCCGGCAACCTCGCGATGCCCGGCTTCACCGCGCCGAAACTGCTGTGGGTCGCGAAGCACGAACCCGACGTGTTTGCCGCAACGGCCTGCGTACTGATGCCGAAGGACTACCTGCGCTTCCGGCTCACCGGCGCGAAGGTGTCCGATCCGTCCGACGCGGCCGGCACGTTGTGGCTCGACGTCGCGCGCCGCGACTGGTCCGACGCGCTGCTCGCCGCGTGCGACATGACGCGCGACCAGATGCCGCGCATCGTCGAAGGCAACGCGCCGTCCGGCACGCTGCGCGCCGACGTCGCGCGCGAACTCGGTATGTCGGAGGCCGTCGTGGTGGCGGGCGGCGGCGGCGACAACGCGACGAGCGCGCTCGGCATCGGCGCGATCCACGCGGGCGATGGCTTCGTGTCGCTCGGCACGTCGGGCGTGCTGAGCGTGGTCGGCGACCGCTTCATGCCGAATCCGGCGTCGGCCGTGCATGCGTTCTGCCACGCGATTCCCGATCGCTGGCAACTGATGAGCGTCGTGCTGTCGGCCGCGAGCTGCCTGCGCTGGGTCTGCAAGCTGACGGGCACCGACGAGCCGGCGCTGCTCGCCGAAATCGCGGCGCTCGACGCGGACGCACTCGCGACGGCGCCGGTGTTCCTGCCCTACCTGTCCGGCGAACGCACGCCGCACAACGATCCGTATGCGCAGGGCGTGTTCTTCGGGATGACGCATGCGACCGAGCGCGCGCATCTCGGCTACGCGGTGCTCGAAGGCGTGACGCTCGGCCTCGCGGACGGCCTCGACGCGCTGCACGCGGCCGGCGTCGAAACCGACCGGCTGTCGCTGATCGGCGGCGGCGCGCGCAGCGCGTTCTGGGCGCAGCTGATCGCCGACGCGCTGGACGTGCGCACCTGCCAGCACGGCGGCGGCGAAACGGGTGCGGCACTCGGCGCCGCGCGGCTGGGCTGGCTCGCCGTCGGCGGCGATCCGCAAGTCGTGCTGACCAAGCCGCCGGTGCGCGCCGAATACGCGCCCGACGCCGCGCGTCATGCGCTGCTGCGCGAGCGCCTCGACGCGTTCCGCGCGCTGTATCGCCACGTGCGCCCGCTTTACGAACCGTCGCGCGCGCGGCTCGCGTAGGCGGCGACGCAGGGCGGCCGTCGGCCGCACGCCGCGCATGCGTTACAGTGGATGCCATTGCGCCGCCCGACGGCCGGTCCGCGGGCGGCCCCACAGATCCGAACCGAACCGCTATCGTGTCCAAGTCCTCAGAAAAACTCGATCTCGCCACGCGTGCCGCGTGGCTCTACTACGTCGCGGGCGACACGCAGAACGAAATCGCCGAGAAGCTGCAGGTGTCGCGCCCGGTCGCGCAGCGCCTCGTCGCGTTCGCGGTCGAGAAGAACCTGATCCGCGTGCGCGTCGATCACCAGCTCGCCGACTGCCTCGAGCTCGGCGCGCAGCTGTCGAAACGCTACGGGCTCACGATGTGCGAAGTCGTGCCCGTCGATGCCGATGCGGCCGAAGCGATCGACCGCAAGCTCGCGGTCGCCGGCGCGCAGGTGATGGAGCGCTACCTGAACGAGACGCGCCCGATGGTGATCGCCGTCAGCAGCGGCCGGACGCTGAAGGCGGCGGTCGCGCAGATCGCGCAGATCGAGCGGCCGCAGCACCGGCTCGTGTCGATGGTCGGCGCGATCGCCGCCGACGGCTCGTCGAACCGCTACGACGTCGCGCAGTACATCTCCGAGAAAACCGGCGGCAAGCACTTCCTGCTGCCCGCGCCGCTGTTCGCCGACAGCGACGCCGAGCGCGCGCAATGGTGCAATCACCGGCTGTACCGGATCGTCGACGCGCTGTCGGCGCAGGCCGACGTCGCGTTCGTCGGGATCGGCAACATCGGCCCGCACTGCCCGCTCTATGAAGACGGCTTCATCACCGAACAGGAACGCGACGAGATGACCGCGCTCGGCGCGGTGGCCGAACTGCTCGGCGTGCCGATCGATGCGCAGGGCCGGCTCGTCGACGTGTCGACGAGCGCGCGCGTGACGAGCGTCGCGCTCGACGCGCCGCCGAAGCGCCCGACGATCGCGTTCGCGGGCGGCCCGAAGAAGCGCGACGCGGTGATCGCCGCGCTGCGCGGCGGCTGGCTGTCGGGGCTCGTCACCGACGAAACCTGCGCACGCGCGGCGCTCGACGCGAAGGCGGCCTGACGCCTCCGCACGCTCACGCGGCCGCGCGCGGCGCCGGAAACGCATGCCGGCGCGCGCGCCATGCGCCGAGCCACGCAGCCGCCAGCAGCACGACCAGCACCCACGGAATCGCGCCCGCGCCCGTCGCGCCGAGCAGCATCCCGCCCGCGATGCCGCCGCCCGCGATCGCGAGGTTCCACACCGTCACGAGCATCGACTGCGCGACGTCGGCCGCATCGCCCGCCGCGTTCGCGGTGGCCGTCTGGAACAGCGTCGGCGCGCCGCCGAACGCGAGCCCCCACAGCGCGACACCCGCATAAACGATCGTCATCCCGGACCCGGCACCGAGCATCGCCGCCGCAAGCGCGAACAGCGCGATGCTCGCGAGCGTCAGCCGCCGCTGCGCGGCGCCGATCCATGCGCCCGTCAGCGCGATGCCGACCAGCGACGCGATACCGAACACGAACAGCGCCGCATCGACCTGCGCGCCCATCCGCACGCCGGCAAGGAACGGCGCAACGTACGTGTACAGCATGTTGTGCGCGAGCACATAGGCGAACATCACGACCAGCACCGGCCCCACGCCGGGCAGTGCGATCACGCCGAGCACCGGCTCGCGGGCGCCGGCGGGCTGTCCCGGATAGTCGGGCACGCGCAACCGGATCCAGCCGATCAGCGCGAGCGCCGCGACCGTGATGCCCGCGAACGCGATGCGCCAGCCGAACATCGCGCCGAGCGCGGTGCCGGCCGGGATGCCGATCGACATCGCGACCGGCGCGCCGAGCATCGCGACCGCGATCGCCCGGCCGCGCAGCGATGCGTCGACCATCCGGCTCGCATAGCCGGCCAAGAGCGCCCACAACAGCCCGGCCGACATGCCCGCGACGAAGCGCGCGGCGAGCGTGAGCGCGTAATACGGCGACGCGGCCGTCAATGCATTCGACACGACGAACCCGGCAAGCGCCGCGAGCAGCAGCCGGCGCCTGCGCATCGCGCGCGTCGCGGCGACGAGCGGGATCGCCGCGACGATCGAGCCGAGCGCGTAGACGGTCACGAGCTGGCCGATCAACGCCTCGGTCACGCGCAGGTCGATGCTCATCAACGGGAGCAAGCCGGCCGGCAACGCTTCGGTGAGGATCGTGATGAACCCGGCGGTGGCGAGCGCCAGCAGGTTCGCGACCGGCAGGCGTTCGCGCACCGGTGCGGACAGACCGGACGCCGGGTCGGCGACGCGGTCGGAAGCGCGGTCGGGAACGGATACGCACTCGCTCATGCCGCGCTCCGGTCGTCGACGCCATACACCGCGTCGCGCACGTCGGTGACGACACGCCCGTGCATCCCTTCGTACAACGTATTGGTCAGCGCGACGACCGTCAGCCCGGCCGCGCGGTCGACGAACCACGCATGCCCGTACGCACCGCCCCAGCGCCACGTGCCGACCGACTCCGGCGACTGCGCGGCCGCCGGATCGCGCAGCACCGAAAAACCGAGCCCGAAACCGAATCCCGGCGCGTCCGGCAGGTCGTGCGCGCCCGGCTGCACGCGCGCCATCTCATTGATCCAGCGGCGCGCGAGCCAGCCGTCGCGGCCGGTGCGCAACGCATCGAGCAGCGTCATGCAGTCGCGCGCGGTGCCCACCATTCCCGCGCCGCCCGACGGCCACGCGGCCGCGTCGAACGCGCGCGCCGGCGCGAAGCGGATGCCGACCGTGCCGTCGTACACCGGCGCGAGATCGTCGTCGGCCATCCGGCGCGGCGCGCCCGGCGTGCTGACGTACGGCGTCGCGAAGCGCGCGGCGTCGTGCGAGAAGAACGCGGTGTCGGTCATCCCGAGCGGCGTCGTGACGAGCGCGGCCACGGCTTCGGCGAGCGGCCGGCCGTCGACCGCCTCGATCAGCGCGCCGACCACGTCGGTCGCGAGCGAGTAGTCCCACGACGTGCCGGGCGCGAACCGCAGCGGCACGCCGGCGATGCGCCGCACGTTCTCCGCGAGCGACAGGTCCGCGCGGTCCATCCCGTCGGACACGCCGGCACGCGCATACGGGCCGTCGGCGTCGGCTTCGAGGAAGCGGTAGCCGAGCCCGGCCGTATGCGACAGCAGATGACGCAACGTGATGTCGGCCGGCGTGCCGTCGGGCAGCGTCGGCCGGAACGCGGGCAACCAGCGCGCGACCGGCTCGTCGAGCCCGATGCGCCCCGCCGCGACCAGCCGCATCGCGGCGGCCGTCACGATCGGCTTCGATACCGATGCGAGCCGGAACAGCGTGTCCTCCCGCATCGGCGTGCCGGCCTCGCGATCGGCCAGACCGGCCGCGCGCGCATAGCGAAGTTGGCCGTGGCGGGCGACCAGCACGACCGCGCCGACCACGCGCGCATCGGCCAGCGCGCGATCGAGCGCGGTGTCGAGGCGCTCGGGCAGCGCGGCGTCGGCATCCGGTTCGGCGCGGTGGGCGGTGACAGGCAGGGATGACATGGCGTGACCTCGAACAGTGAAGGAACGCCCATCGTAGGGAGCCGGCGCGAGAAGAAAAACCGGGTTAGAGTTCCGGACACTCCGGACATCGATGTCCGCAATCGAGAACCAGCATGGAAAATCTTGGCGGCTTCGTCGTGTTCGTCCAGGTCGCGGAAACGCGCAGTTTCGTCGCGGCCGGCCGCGCGCTCGGGCTGTCGGCGTCGGCGATCGGCAAGCGCATCGCGCGGCTCGAGGCGCGGCTGAACGTAAGGCTCTTTCACCGCAGCACGCGCAGCATCACGCTGACCGCGGAAGGCACGCGCTTCCTGGAACGGTGCCGACGCGTGATCGCCGAGATCGACGCGGCCGAGCAGGAACTGACGCACAGCGCCGAAGCGCCGCGCGGGCGCCTGCGCGTGAGCCTGCCGACGATCGGCACGCTGCTGCTGCCGCTGCTCGCCGATTTCATGGCCGCATATCCGGAGATCGAACTCGACATCGATTTCAGCGACCGCCTCGTCGACGTCGTCGAGGAAGGCTTCGACGCCGTGCTGCGCACCGGCCAGCCGACGGATTCACGGCTGTCGTCGCGGCTGCTCCGCCATTTCCGCCAGCACCTCGTCGCGTCGCCCGACTACCTCGCGCGGCACGGCACGCCGCGCACGCCGGCCGATCTCGCGCAGCATCGCTGCCTGCACTACCGCTTTCCGAGCAGCGGCAAGCTCGAGACCTGGCCGCTGCGCGTGCCGCATGCGAGTACGCCGCCCGAGGTGCCGGTCGCGATGGTCAGCAACAGCGCGGAAGCGCGCCTGTGCTTCACGCTGCGCGGGCTCGGCATCGCGTGCCTGCCCGAGTTCTTCGTGCGCGACGCGCTCGACGACGGCACGTTGTGCGCGGTGCTCGACGAACACGTCGCGAGCTGCACGCCGATCTACGTCCTGTGGCCGTCAGGCCGCCATCCGACGCCGAAACTGCGCGCCTTCGTCGATTACATGGCCGACCACCTGCGGCTCTGACCGGCGCGCGCCCTCACGCCGCCTTCGCGTGCGCGCTCAAGCGCCGGAACGCCTGGCCTTGCTCGTCGAACAGGTGGCAGTGCTCGGCCTGCGCATGCACGTGCAGCGCCTCGCCGGTGCGGTACGTGTCGAGCGGCGGAATCCGCGCGATCAGCCCGTCCGGCGCGACCGCCGACTCCGCATACAGGTACGCGGCATCGCCGAGCGATTCGACGGCCATCGTCCGCGCGGCCACGCCGGTCTCCGCCTGCCCCACCATCAGATGCTCGGGCCGCACGCCGACGGTCACCGCCGCGCCGCGCAGCAGTCCGGCCGCCTCGACCGCGACGCGCTGCGTCTCGCCGCTGCCGAAGCGCACCAGCACGCCGGCCGCGTCGACCGACTCGACGGTGCCTTTCAGGAAGTTCATCTTCGGCGAGCCGATGAAGCCCGCGACGAACTGGTTGGCCGGCGCGTGGTACAGCGCGTTCGGCGTGCCGACCTGCTGCACCGCGCCGCCCGACAGCACGACGATCTTGTCGGCGAGCGTCATCGCCTCGACCTGGTCGTGCGTCACGTAGATCATCGTGGTCTTCAGCTCGTCGTGCAGCCGCGCGAATTCCAGCCGCATCTTCACGCGCAGCGCCGCGTCGAGGTTCGACAACGGCTCGTCGAACAGGAACACCTTCGGCTTGCGCGTGATCGCGCGGCCGATCGCGACGCGCTGCCGCTGGCCGCCCGACAGCTGCTTCGGCTTGCGGTCGAGCAGGTGGTCGATGTGCAGGATCTTCGCGGCCTGCTTCACCGCCTGGTCGATCTCGGGCTTCTTCGCGCCGGCGAGCTTCAGGCCGAACGCCATGTTGTCGTACAGCGTCATGTGCGGGTACAGCGCATACGACTGGAACACCATCGCGATGCCGCGCTTCGCGCTCGGCACGTCGTTGACCTTCGCGCCGTCGATCAGCAGTTCGCCGCTCGAGATGTCCTCGAGCCCGGCGATCATCCGCATCAGCGTGGATTTGCCGCAGCCGCTCGGCCCGACGAACACGACGAATTCGCCGTCGGCGATGTCGAGGTTCACGTTGCGCAGCACTTCGGTGTCGTCGTAGCGCTTCGCGATGTTGCGCAGGAGCACGCTTGCCATGGTCTGTCTCCGTTCGTTCGTGATGCGCCGCGTTGAAGGCGGCGCGCATTCGTTCCTGGTTGCTAGCCCGGCAGCACCGCGCCAGTCGCCTGCCAGCGCGCGACGTAGCCGGGCAGCTCGTGCATGTCGTCGAATACGTGACGCGCGCCGATCCCGCGCAACGCGTCGATCTGCGCGGCCGACGCATGCCCGCCGCCGACGAAGCCGAGCACGGTCATGCCGGCCGCGGCGGCCGCGGTGATGCCGGTCACGCTGTCCTCGACGACGAGGCACTGCGCGGGCACCGCGCCGAGCGCACGCGCGGCCGCGAGATACACGTCGGGCGCCGGCTTCGGCCTCGCCACGGCGTCCGCGCAGAACAGCCGGTCGCCGAAGAAGCGCGCGAGGCCGGTGCGCGCGAGCGCCGCCTCGACGTACGCGCGGTAGCTGTTGCTCGCGCACGCGGTCGTCAGGTTGAGCGCCGCGAGGGCCTTGTCGATGCCGTCGACCATCGGCGCGTTGACGGCCGCCGCCTCGACCGCGCGGCGGATCGCGTCGACGTCGCCGGCCGACAGCGTGCGGCCGACGGCCTCGCCCGCGCCGGCCAGCACGCGCTCGATGCGCAGCCCGAGCAGCGGCATCACCGCCGGCCGCGCGTCGACACCCGGCCAGCGCGCATCGAGCTCGCGCACGATCACGTCGGCGGCGACGGCCTCGCTGTCGATCAGCACGCCGTCGCAGTCGCAGATCAGCACGTTCATCCCGTGACCGAACGCGCGTTCGCCGGCCGCACCTTCGCCGGTAGCGCTCATTTGACCGCCCCGAACGTGAGCCCGCGCACGAGCTGCTTCTGCGACAGCCAGCCGACGATCAGGATCGGCGCGACCGCGAGCAGGGAAGCCGCGGACAGCTTCGCCCAGAACAGCCCCTCGGGGCTCGAGTACGACGCGATGAACACGGTCAGCGGCGCGGCGTTCGAGCTCGACAGGTTGATGCTCCAGAACGCCTCGTTCCACGACAGGATCACGAGCAGCAGCGCGGTGGACGCGAGCCCCGGCAGCGCCATCGGCATCAGCAGGTAGACGATCTCCTGCCACGTCGACGCGCCGTCGATGCGCCCCGCTTCGAGGATGTCCTTCGGGATCTCGTTGAAGTACGTGAAGGTCATCCACACCGCGATCGGCAGGTTGATCAGCGTGTACACGATCACGAGGCCCGACACGGTATCGAGCAGCCCCGCGTTCTTCCACAGCAGGTAGATCGGCACGAGCACGCCGACCGACGGCATCATCTTGGTCGACAGCATCCACAGCAGCACCTTCTGCGTGCGGTGGTTCGGGAAGAACGCCATGGCGTAGGCCGCCGGCACCGCGAGCAGCAGCGAGATCACCGTGACGCCGGCCGAGATCAGCACCGAGTTCCACGCGAACGAGAAGTAGTTGCTGCGCGCGAACACCTCGCGGAAGCTGTCGAGCGTCGGCATGAAGAACAGCGTCGACGCATACGCCTGCTGCTCGGTCTTGAACGCGGTGATCGCCATCCAGAAGATCGGGAAGAACAGCAGCAGCGCGAGCAGCCACGCGAGCGCACCGGGCAGCGCGCGCCGCACGAGGTCGAATGCAGCCGGCGCGCGCCGGCCTTCCAAAGTCAGGTCGCTCATTTCTCGTACTCCCCCTTCAGGTTGCGCGCGAGCATCCGCACCAGGAAGAACGACACGACGTTCGCGACCACGACGGCGATGATCCCGCCCGCGGATGCGAGGCCGACGTCGAACTGCTGCAGGCCGAGCGCATAGATCAGGTACGACAGGTTGGTCGTCGCATCGCCCGGGCCGCCGCCCGTCGTCGTGTAGATCTCCGCGAAGATCGACAGCAGGAAGATCGTCTCCATCATCACGACCACGGCGATCGCGCGCTTCAGGTGCGGCAGCGTGATGTAGAAGAACATCGCGATCGGGCCCGCGCCGTCGATGCGCGCGGCTTCCTTCTGCTCCTGGTCGAGCGACTGGATCGCGGTGAACAGGATCAGGAACGCGAACGGCAGCCACTGCCACGCGACGATGATGATCACGGCGGTGAGCGGATAATCGGCGAACCAGTCGATCGGCGTCATCCCGAGCGCGCGCATCGCGTTCGCGACGAGCCCGTACACCGGATGCAGGATCATGTTCTTCCAGATCAGCGCGGCGACCGTCGGCATCACGAAGAACGGCGCGATCGCGAGCAGGCGGGCCACGCCTTGCCCGTAGAATTTGCGGTCGAACAGCACGGCCATCAGCACGCCGCCGACCACGGTGATCGCGAGCACCGCGCCGATCAGCACGAGCGTGTGCCAGATCGCGGGCAGGAACGACGGATCGGTCGCGAGGAAGCGGTAGTTATCGATCCCGGCGAAGCCCTTCACGTCCGGGTTCAGCAGGTTGTAGCGCGAGAACGAATACCAGATCGTCATCGCGAGCGGGATCGACATCCACAGCAGCAGCACCGCGACGGACGGCGACACGAGCCAGCTGGCGCCGCCGCGCGCGCGGCGCGGCGCGCCCGGCGGCGACGATGCGTCGCCGACCGGCGACGCGTGGCTCAGGGGAAGACGCAAATGACGCATGATCGGAGTCCCTCCGGTTGAGACGCGGGCACGAACGGCCGGCCCGCCTTGCTGCATCGGCGACGCGCACCGTGCGCGGCGGCGCGCACGGTGCCAGCCGCGTTACTTCTTGTAGCCGGCCTGCCGGACCGCGCGGTCGGCCGCCGCCTGCCCGGCGGCGAGCGCCTGGTCGACCGTCATCTGGCCGGCCACCGCACCCGCGATCGCCTGCCCGACCACCGTGCCGAACGACTGGAATTCAGGAATCCCGACGTACTGCACACCCGTGTACGGCACCTTCTTCAGCGACGGATCGCTCGGGTCGGCCGTCTCGATCGCCTTCAGCACGAAGTCCGAGAACGGCGCGGCGGCCTTGTACTCGGCGCGCTGGTAGGTCGACGTGCGGGTGCCCGGCGGCACCGACGCCCAGCCTTCGTCCTTGCCGACCATCTCGATGTACTGCTTCGACGTCGCCCATGCGATGAACTTGCGCGCGGCGTCCTGTTGCTTCGACGTCTTCGGCACGGCCAGCGCCCACGCCCACAGCCAGTGCGAGCCCTTCGGCGTGGCGGCGACCGGCGCGGCGGCGAAGCCGATCCGGTCGGCGACCTGCGACTGCTGTTTGTTATAGAGCATCCCGGCCGCGACCGTCGCGTCGATCCACATCGCGCACTTGCCCGACGCGGTCAGGGTCAGGTTCTCGTTGAAGCCGTTCGAGCTCGCTCCCGGCGGGCCGTCCTTCTTCAGCAGGTTCACGTAGAAGCCGATCGCCTTCTTCCATTCCGGCGACGTGAGCTGCGCGTTCCAGTTGTCGTCGAACCAGCGCCCGCCGAACGTGTTCACGACCGTCGACACGTACGCCATGTTCTCGCCCCAGCCGGCCTTGCCGCGCAGGCAGATGCCGTAGGTGCCCTTCGCCTTGTCGGTGAGCTTGTCCGCGAACTCGGCGATCTGGTCGTAGGTCGGCTGGTCGGGCATCTTGAGCCCCTTCGCCGCGAACAGGTCCTTGCGGTAGAACGTCATCGAGCTCTCGACGTAGAACGGCAGCGCATACAGCTGGCCGTTGTACGACAGGCTGTCGCGCGCGGTCTTCACGATGTCGTTCAGGTCGTAGTCGGCGGGCAGCCCCGTGATCGGCGCGAGCCAGCCGCGCTTGCCCCACTGCGGCGTCTCGTAGGTGCCGATCGCCATCACGTCGAACTGGCCGCTGCCGGTCGTGATGTCGGTGGTCGCGCGCTGGCGCAGCACGTTCTCCTCGAGGATCACCCAGTTCAGCTTGATATCCGGGTTCGCCTTCTCGAACGCCGGCGACAGCTTCTTCAACTCGATCATGTCCGGGTTGTTCAGCGTCGCGATCGTCAGCGTGCCGGCGGACGCCGCGCACGCGGCCGTCGCGAGCGCGGCCCCGGCGAAGCAGCGTACGGCGGCATCGAGCATCTTTCGTTGCATGGCATGTCTCCTGTGATTGTTCGAACTGTCGTCGGTGTTGCGTATTGCGTATTGCGTGTGTCGCGTTGCTGCACTTCCTTCGCGGCCCGTCACGCCGGCCGCTGCATCCCGCACGCGCGCGCATAGTGCGCGATCACGTCGCGTATCCGGTGGCGCACCCAGGCGCGCGGCTCCTTCGCGAGGCCGCCCGCGCGGCACGCCGCGTACACGTCCGGCAGCCACTGCGCGACGAGCGTTTCGGGCACCGGCTGGCGAGCGAGGTTGTCGAACAACTGCTCGACCGCCGCCGCGACGGCCGGCTGCAGCCAGTAGTAGCGGATCCGGTCGCTGTAGCTGAACTGGCGCGCGAGCCGCTGCTCGGTCTCGTCGCCGCGGTAATACGGCGCCCAGTGCTCGGGCTGCGCGCGCATCGCGGCGTCGACCACGTCGCGCAACCGCGAGCGCTGCGCGCCGTCGCCGATCAGCGCGTCCTCGATGAAGGTGAGCGCGAACAGCGCCTCGCGCAGCGCGAAGGTCAGCGCGGGGCCGACCTTCAGCACCGCGAAGTGGTCGCGCACGAGCTCGGCGAGCGCGCCTTCGGTCTGGTAGTCGGTCGAATGCGCTTCGAACACGAGGCGCGGCGTGCGCAGGATGCTTGCACCGAGCGATGCGGCCTTCGCGCTGTCGTAGTCGAGCACGTGGCGATCGTCGAAATCGACGCCCGGCTGCGCGACGATCGCGACCACGCGCGTCCATGCGTCGTCGAGCCCGGCCGCCGCGAATGCGCTGCGATGCGCGTCGAGCGTCGCCGCGATGCTGTCGCTGCGCGTGACCGCGATCCGCGCGATCGCATCGCCGGCTGCGTCGCCGGCCACTTCGCCGCCCGGCGTCGGCACCTCGGTGCCGATCACGTAGACGGGCGCGACGCCGGCGCGCGCCGCCGCGTCTTCGGCCGCGCGGCACAGCCCGGCCGCGCGCGCGGCGATCGTCCGGTCGTCGAGCCGCGCCGGATCGTCCGCGCACGCCATGCTCGCATCGAGGTGGATCTTCTCGAACCCGGCTTCGACATACGCGGCGACCATCGCCGCCGCTTCGCGCATCGCGTCGGCCGCGCGGCGGTGCCGCCACGGGTTCGGTCCCAGATGGTCGCCGCCGAGCACCAGCGCCGACGGCGCGAGCCCGCAGCGCTGCGCGATCGCATCGACGTCGCGCCGGAAATCGGCGGGCGTCATGCCCGTATAGCCGCCGAGATGGTTCACCTGGTTGCAGGTCGCCTCGATCAGGAGCGGCGAGCCGTCCGTGCGCGCGGCCTCGCACGCGGCCTCCAGCACGAGCCGGTGCGCGCTGCAGACCGAATAGATGCCGCGCTGCGCCTGCGCGCGGTTCGCGTCGAAGATCATCCGCAGCACGGCGCCGGCGTGCGCGCTGCGCGGGCGTTCGGCAGTGGAAGTCAGGCCGGGCATGCGACACCTCGTTCGGTCAGGAAGCGGTCGATCTCGGCCGCGCTGCTGTTGCCCTCCATCGGGCCGCGCCGCGTGACCGCGATCGCGCCGGCCGCGTTCGCGCGGCGCAGTGCGACGTCGATCGGCAGGCCGGTGACGAGACTCGCGACCAGCGTGCCGCCGAAGCAGTCGCCGGCGCCGGTCGGGTCGCGTTCGTCGACGGGATAAGCCGGCGCGTCGACGCGGCTCGCGCGGTCGAACGCCACGCTGCCGGCCGCGCCGCGCTTGAGCACGACGCGTTCGAGCAGCGGATGCGTCGCGAGCAGCCCGGCGATCGCGCGCTCGGCCGGCTGCGGCCCGCAGAAGAACGGCAGGTCGGCCTCGCTCGGCAGGAACAGGTGGCACGCGGCGAGCAGCGTGTCGAGCGCCGCGCGCATCGGGCGGAAGCTCAGCATCTCGGGCCGCACGTTCGGGTCGAACGACACCTTCGCGCCGGCGCGCGCCGCCTCGATCACGCCGCGCTGGACCGCCGCGATCGCCGATTCGCTCGTCAGCGACGAGCCCATCACGTGGAAATAGCGGCAGCCGTCGAACATCGCGGTGTCGACGTCGGATGCGGCGACGCACGCGGCCGCGCTGGTCGACAGGCTGAACACGAAGCTGCGCGAACCGTCGTCGCGATACGCGACGAACGCGGTGCCGGTCGGACGTGCGACGCGACGGATGCGCGCGACGTCGACGCCATCGCGCTCGAGCCGCGCGACGATCGCGTCGCCGAACGCGTCGCGGCCGACGCAGCCCGCATACGCGACGCGCACGCCGAGCCGCGCGGCCTGGTCGGCGAAGATCGCCGGCGCGCCGCTCGGGAACGGGCCCGCGAACAGGCCCGGCACGTCGAAGCCCTGGCCGCGCTCGGCGGCGACGAATTCGGCCAGCAGTTCGCCGGCAACCACGATCTCCGCCATCATGCGTGTCCTCGTGCGGCGGCGGCCGCGCGCGGCACGAACGCCAGGGGTAAGCGTGCGAGCGGCGCCACTTCAGCTCATCCAGTTGCCGCCGTCGACGTTCAGCGTCTGGGCGGTGATGTAGTCGGCGTCGGCCGACGCGAGGAACAGCGCGGCGCCCGTCAGGTCGCCCGGCACGCCCATCCGCCCGAGCGGCACGGCAACGCCTACGAGCCGCTTCTTCTCGCCGAGCGGCCGGTTCTCGTAGCGCGCGAACAACGCATCGACCTGCTCCCACATCGGCGTGTCGACCACGCCCGGCGCGATGCCGTTCACGTTGATCCGGTGCGGTGCGAGCGCGAGCGCGGCCGACTGCGTATAGCTGATCACCGCGGCCTTGGTCGCGCAGTAGTGCGAAACGAGTGCCTCGCCGCGACGCCCCGCCTGCGATGACATGTTGACGATCTTGCCGCCGCGGCCCTGCTCGACCATCCGCTGCGCGACCGCCTGCATCAGGAAGAACAGCCCTTTCACGTTGACCGCGAACAGCCGGTCGAACACGTCCCAGGATTCGTCGAGGAGCGGGCGCATGTCGAACAGCGCCGCGTTGTTGAACAGGATGTCGACGCCGCCGAAGCGCTCGACCGCGGTCGCGACGATGCGCGCGATGTCGTCGCGGCGCGTGACGTCCGCGGTAACGGCCACCGCCCGGCCGGGATTTTGCTCGATCAGCCGCGCGAGCGAGCCGCTCGGCGGCTTCACGTCGACCAGCACGCAGCGCGCGCCCTCGTCCAGATAGCGTTGCGCGACCGCTTCGCCGATACCGCTTGCCGCGCCCGTCAGGATCGCGACCTTGTCTGCCAGTCTCACTGGTTGTCTCCGGTTCGTTCTGCTGCACGAAGGCCGCGAGGTGAGCGAACGCTCGCCGGCCGATCAATTGCTCTGTTGTTGATCGAATGATCGGATACGCGATTCATGCTGTCAAGGCGACACGGCGGCTTTCGATGATGCGCTGCGGCACGGCCGCGCCGTGCGCCGGCCGGCGACCCGCGCCCGGCAAGGCGCGGCGGGCTGGGTGCGGCGCGGCTGAAACGGCGCTGAAGGGGACAGAGCGCGTGCATCGGCAGGAATTCGGGCTGCACGGCATGGAGATACGTTATATCATCGCGATACTTCGTTTCATTGCCTGCTTCACGCCATGGCCACCTCATCGCCCATCGACGCCCGGCTGTCCCGGGCCGACGCATTCGCCGCCGAGCACGGGCTCGCGTGGACGCCGCTGCGCCGCCAGGTCTACGAACGCGTGCTGGCCGCGCAGCGCCCGATCGGCGCGTACGACCTGCTCGCCGAGCTCGAGCCCCAACGCGGCCGCGTGCCGCCCACGACCGTCTATCGCGCGCTGGATTTCCTCGTCGAGCACGGCTTCATCCACCGGATCGAATCGAAGAACGCGTTCTTCGCGTGCTGCGAGATCGGCGTGCCGCACGAAGGCCAGTTCCTGATCTGCGATTCGTGCGGCGAGACCGTCGAGATCCCGGGCAGCGACCTCGCGAAACAGTTGTCCGCGAGCGAGCCCGCGCACGGGTTCGAAGTCCACCACCAGGTCGTCGAGCTGAACGGCCTGTGCGGGCACTGCAAGGGCAAGCCCGCGCAACGCTGACACCGCACCGCGCGGCGCACGGCGCCGCCCCTTCCAATGAGGAGTTCCATGTCCATTGCCCTGAAGCGCGCGCCGCGGCGCGCCCTGCCGCTTGCCCGCCTGCTGGCCGCTGCTGCTGCCGCGCTGTCGATCGCGGCGCCCGCGTTCGCGCAGGCCGCGACCGTCAACGTGGTCGCCGCCGAGAATTTCTATGGCGACGTCGCGTCGCAGATCGGCGGCCGCCATGTCGCGGTAACCAGCATCCTCAGCAGTCCCGACCAGGATCCGCACCTGTTCGAAGCGAGCCCGAAGACCGCGCGCGCGCTGCAGCACGCGCAGGTCGTGATCTACAACGGGGCGAACTACGACCCGTGGATGGCCAAGCTGCTGTCCGCATCGAAGCAGGCCAGGCGCGCGACGATCGTCGTCGCGGATCTCGTCGGCAAGAAGGCCGGCGACAACCCGCACCTGTGGTACGACCCGGCGACCATGCCGGCCGCGGCGCGCGCGATCGCGGCCGAGCTCGGCCGGGCCGACCCGGCGAACAAGGCCGACTACGACGCGAACCTGCAGAAGTTCGTCGCGTCGCTGAAGCCGATCGACGACAAGGTCGCCGCGCTGCGCGCGCAGTACAAGGGCGTGCCGGTGACGGCCACCGAGCCGGTGTTCGGCTACATGTCGGATGCGATCGGCCTCGACATGCGCAACCAGCGCTTCCAGCTCGCGACGATGAACGACACCGAAGCCAGCGCGCAGGACGTCGCCGCGTTCGAGAACGACCTGCGCAAGAAGCAGGTGCGCGTGCTGATCTACAACAGCCAGGCCGAAGCGCCGATGACCAAGCGCCTGCTGAAGGTCGCGCGCGACGGCGGCGTGCCGAGCGTCAGCGTCACCGAGACGCAGCCGGCCGGCAAGACCTTCCAGCAATGGATGGCCGGCCAGCTCGACGCGCTCGCGGCCGCGCTTTCCGCCAGCAAGAAATGATTCACGCTACGACATGACCGCCACTCCCCACGCACTCGCACTCGATCGCGTCACGCTCGAACTGGGCGGACGCACGATCCTGCGCAACGTGAGCTTCTCGATCGAACCCGGCGAATTCGTCGGCGTGCTCGGGCCGAACGGCGCGGGCAAGACGACGCTGATGCGCGCGGTGCTCGGCCTCGTGCCCGTCACGGGTGGCACGCTGTCGGTCGGCGGCGTGCCGGTCGTGCGCGGCAACGCGTCGATCGGCTACATGCCGCAGATCAGAAGCGGCCTCGCGAATCGCCGGATGCGCGGCTACGACTTCGTCGCGATGGCCGCCGACGGCCACCGCTGGGGGCTGCCGCACACGAACGCCGCGACGCGGCGCGACGTCGACCGCGTGCTCGACCTCGTCGGCGGCCCGACACTCGCGCGCCGGCCGCTGTCGGAACTGTCGGGCGGCGAGCGGCAGCGCCTGCTGCTCGCGCAGTGCCTGCTCGGCAGCCCGAAGCTGCTGCTGCTCGACGAGCCGCTGATCAGCCTCGACCCGAACCACCAGCGCGGCGTCGTCGAACTCGTGCGCAACGTCCAGCGCGAGCTCGGCATCACCGTGCTGTTTTCCGCGCACGAACTGAATCCGCTGCTGAACGCGCTCGACCGCGTGCTGTATCTCGGCAACGGCGTCGCGGCGCTCGGCACCGTCGACGAGGTGATCACGAAACCCGTGCTGTCGCGCCTGTACGGCTCGCCGATCGACGTGATGCGCGTGAACGGCAGGATCTTCGTGATGTCGGGCGACGTCGAAATCGAGAAGCACGATCACGAACACGAGGACGACGACGGCCACTCGCACGGCGGCGGCGATCACGATCACGGTCACCACCACCACGGACACGCTCATCCCGGGCATTCGCACGATGTTTGAATACGACTTCATGATCAACGCGTTCGCCGCGTCGGGGATCGTCGCGGTGCTCGCGGGCATCGTCGGCTACTTCCTGGTGCTGCGCGGACAAACCTTCGCCGGCCACGCGCTGTCGCACGTCGGCTTCACCGGCGCGACCGGCGCGGTGCTGCTCGGCATCTCGCCGATCTGGGGGATGGTCGGCTTCACGCTCGCGGCCGGGATCGGGATGGGCGCGCTCGGCGAACGGCTCGCGGGCCGCGACGTCGCGATCGGCGTAATCCTGTCGGGCGCGCTCGGCTTCGGGCTGCTGTTCCTGCATTTCTACACGTCGTTCGCGACGCAGGTCACCGCGCTGCTGTTCGGCAACGTGCTCGCGGTCAGCCACGATACGCTCGCGGTGCTGGCCGGCATCGGCGCGGTGAGCCTCGTCGCGCTCGCGCTGATCGCGCGGCCGCTGCTGTTCGCGTCGCTGCAGCCCGAGCTGGCCGAAGCCAAGGGCGTGTCGCTGCGCACGGTGTCGATGCTGTTCCTCGCGGTGTGCGCGCTCGCAGTGGCCGCGGCGACGCAGATCGTCGGCGTGCTGCTCGTGTTCACGCTGCTGGTCGGGCCGGCCGCGGCCGCGCAGAACGTGTCGACGCGGCTGTCGACCGGCGTGCTGCTCGCCGCGCTGTTCGCGCTGTTCGAAGCGTGGGCCGGGATCGCGCTTGCGTATCACACCGACTGGCCGACGAGTTTCTGGATCACCGCGCTGTCCGCGCTCGTGTATGGGGCGAGCCTGTTGCGGCGACGCACATGACGTTCAGCCGGCGCTCGACAGGGTGCGCAATCGCGCATGTCGGCACGCCCCCAAAGGCGTGCAGGGAATCAGCAGGGGATGCGTGACCATCGAATCGACGATCGATTACGCGCGACTGAGAAACTTGCTGACCGCGCAGAAGCCGGTTCCGATCCCCGGCCCCTCCGTGCGTGCGTACGGCACGATTACAGTCAAATGAAGCGAGCCGCGTACCGAGCCGCGGTGACCGCTTGGGCACTCGTGGCATCCGTGTCGCTTGCACGGCTGTGCCTCACTCACGAGTCGTTCGCACTGCCGATACCCGAGCGCGCGTGGGCTTGGCTCGTCACGCATGTTCCCGGATTCTGGGACGGCGAGTCGGGCGATGATCTCGTCATCGTCGTGCATTTGCTGATAGCGCTTGCGGTCGTGATACCGGTGACCTGGCTCGCCTTGCGCACGCTGCGAAAGTGGAAGCGCCGCGCCACTCGCTGATGGCGGATGGCGCGGCCGGTTTATCGCACTAACGTGCCAGCACCCGCGCATGATGCGCGACGTGATCGGCGATGAACGTCGAGATGAAGTAGTAACCGTGGTCGTAGCCCGCATGGCGGCGCAGCGTCAGCGGCTGGCCGGCTTTCGCGCACGCGGCTTCGAACACGTCGGGGTTCAGCTGGTTCGCGAGGAACTGGTCGGCGAGGCCCTGGTCGACGAGGATGCCGTCCGCGAACTTCGGCGCATCCGCGCGCGCGACGAGCTCGCTTGCGTCGTGCTCTTTCCATGCTTCGCGGTCGGCACCCAGATAACCCGAGAACGCCTTCTCGCCCCACGGGCAGCGCGTCGGCGCGGCGATCGGCGCGAACGCCGACGCCGACCGGTACAGGTCGGGGTGACGCAGCGCGAGCGTCAGCGCGCCGTGTCCGCCCATCGAGTGGCCGAAGATCCCGAGCCGCGCTCCGTCGATCGGCAGCTCGGCCGCGACGAGTTCGCGCAGCTCGCCCGTCACGTAGGACTCCATCCGGTAATGCGTCGACCACGGTGCTTGCGTCGCGTCGACATAGAAACCCGCGCCGACGCCGAAATCCCACGCCTCCGACTCGCCCGGCACACCCGCGCCGCGCGGGCTCGTGTCGGGCATCACGAGCGCGAGGCCGTGCTGTGCCGCGTACTGCTGCGCGCCGCCCTTGATCGCGAACGTCTCCTCGGTGCAGGTGAGCCCCGCGAGATAGAACAGCGCCGGCACGCGGCCGTGCGCCGCCTGCGGCGGCAGGTACACCGAGAACTTCATCGGCAGGCCGATCGCCTTCGAATCGTGGCGATAGAAGCGTTGCTCGCCACCGTGGCAAGCATGCGAAGAAACGAGTTCGAGCATGGGGTTCCCTTCCGTTCAATACAGCACGATCGGGCGAATCGATTCGCCCTTCTTCATCGGGTCGACGCCGTCGTCGAGCATCTCGCGCGGCAGCGCGTGCGTGATCAGGTCGCGCCGTGCCGCGCGACACGGCAAAGCCGTATCGTGTCCGGCATGATCTCCGATCCCGCTGCCCGGCGCGCGCGGGAAACGGCCGCCGGCTTGCCGCGAGGCGTCACCGTGGTCGCAACAGGACAATCCAGGACAAGTGCCCGAGTTTAAACGCCGCTCGAGAACCACGCATTCGTTCGCGCATACAGATCGATGAAACGCGCATGGCGGGCGGCCAGCGCGCGATCGTCGCGCGGCGCGGCGACGGGCGACGCAGCCGGCGCCAGCGTGCGCAGCGCGTCGTCGCGCCAGTGTCCGATCGCGACGCCGGCGAGCAGCGCGGCACCGCGCGTCGCGGCGTTCGGGCAATCGACCGCGTCCAGCGACGCGCCGAGCGCATCCGCGAGCAACTGGCGCCAGCGCGGATCGACCGAGCCGCCGCCGGCGAGGCGCAGCGCCGTCACCGGATCGGCCGGGTTCGCAGCGCGGATCGCATCGAGCCCCGCGCGCAGCCCGAACGCGACGCCTTCGAATGCGGCGCGCATCATCGCGCCGCGCGTGTCGCCGAGCCCGAGCCCGAGCCAGCCGCCGCGCGCGTCGGGATTCATCCACGGCGAGCGCTCGCCCGTCAGGTACGGCAGGAAGCACAGCCGCTCGGACGCCGGCTGCGCGAACGCGTCGTCGTACGCATCCGCCCAGCCCGGATAGCCGAGCCAGCCGCGCACGGCTTCGAGCGCGAGCCCGACGTTCTGCATCGCGGCCATCGTGTAATAACCGTCGCCGGCTGCCGCGCGATAGCGGTGCAGCCCGCGCCGCGCGGGCGGCAGCGCATCCGCGAGCACGACGATCTGGCCGCCGCTGCCGGTGGTCAGCAGCGCGTCGCCGGCCGCGACGAGCCCGCTGCCGAGCGCCGCGCACGCGGTATCGGCCGCCCCCGTCGCCAGCGGCACGCCGGCCGGCAGCCCGAGTGCCGCCGCGGCCTTCGCATCGAGCACGCCGCAGCGCGCGCCCGACGCCCGCACCGGCGCGAACCGGTCGAGCGGCAGGCCCAGCGACTCGATCAGCGCCGTATCCCATGCGCCGTCCGGCGTCGCGAGCGCGGTCGCGCACGCGTCGCTCGGATCGGCCACGACCTCGCCGCCCAGCGCCACGCGCAGCCAGTCCTTCGGCTGCACGGCCCAGCGTGCGGCCCGCAGCGCCTGCGGTTCGTGTGCGGCCAGCCAGCGCAACAGCGGCCCCGCCATGCCGGGCGCGACGGGATTCGGTGCGACGGGCAAACCGGCGACGGGCCAATCCGCCGCGTCCGCTTCGCGCACCGCGCGCGTATCGGGCCACAACAGCGCGGGCCGCACCGGCTGCCCGGCCGCGTCGATCAGCACGACGCCATGCATCTGGCCGGAGAAGCCGATCGCGGCGACCTGCGCGCGCTCGCCGGCCGGCAGCCGCGCGGCGGCCCGCACGAGCGCCTGCCACCAGACGTCGGGCGCGATTTCGGCCCAGCCGGGCTGCGGCGACGACAACGCATAGGGTTCGCTCGCCACCGCGCGCTCGATGCCATCGGCATCGAGCGTGACGAGTTTGACGGAGCCGGTGCCGAGGTCGATTCCGAGCAGGCGCATGACGGGATGGCGTAGTCGAGTGGACGGATATCGATGATAGCGGGATCGCGCCATGCGCCCCGATTTTTGCGACGCTTTCGGCCGCGCGGCGACGCGAAAACACGGCCGTGAACGACCGGCTTCGCCGGGCCGCACCTTGCCCGCCAAAACAGCCGCTCGCGGGTTAACCCGGCGCGATCTTGCGCCGGTCGTTTTTGCCACTATGCCGCGGTCGCGATACACACCATAAAGCGGCCGATATTTGACATGGGGGTCCGCACTATTTTGTAGGGCTATAAAACCGGGGAACCTCACTCCAGCGGCAGTTTCCCGATGATCGACACCCTGTTTCATGCCGACCAGGCATATCGAACCAGCAAAGAACGGAATAGAACCCAGCGCTCTTGTTGCGATGTGGCATTCCGCATAACTTCGTACCACCCCGAAAACAAGATCATGGAGTGAGACAGATGCAATCGAACACGGTCCATCCGTGCGATGAGGTGCTGCCGACCGGCAAGCTTGTAACGCTTGGTCTCCAGCACGTCCTCGTCATGTACGCCGGCGCCGTCGCCGTGCCGCTTATCGTCGGCGGCGCGCTGAAGCTGCCGAAAGACCAGATCGCGTTCCTGATCAGCGCCGATCTGTTTTCGTGCGGCATCGCCACGCTGATCCAGACGCTCGGCCTGTGGATCTTCGGGATCCGCCTGCCCGTCATCATGGGCTGCACGTTCGCGGCCGTCGGCCCGATGATCGCGATCGGCACCAACCCCGGCCTCGGCATTCTCGACGTCTTCGGCTCGACCATCGCGGCCGGCATCATCGGCATCGTGCTCGCGCCGATGATCGGCAAGCTGTTGCGGTTCTTCCCGCCGGTCGTGGTCGGCACCGTGATCGCGGTGATCGGGCTGTCGCTGATGGAAGTCGGGATCAACTGGGCAGCCGGCGGCGTCGGCAACCCCGAATACGGCAGCCCCGTCTACCTCGGCCTGTCGCTGCTCGTGCTCACGCTGATCCTGCTGATCAACAAGTACGGCCGCGGCTTCCTCGCGAACATCTCGGTGCTGCTCGGCATCGTCGCCGGCTTCGTGATCGCGTTCGCGATCGGCCGCGTGAATACCGACGGCGTCGCGCACGCACCGTGGGTCGGCTTCGTGATGCCGTTCCACTTCGGCCTGCCGCACTTCGACCCGCTGTCGATCGCGACGATGGTCACGGTGATGTTCGTCACGTTCATCGAATCGACCGGCATGTTCCTCGCGGTCGGCGACATGGTCGATCGTCCGGTCAACCAGGACCGCCTCGTGCGCGGCCTGCGCGTCGACGGCCTCGGCACGCTGATCGGCGGCATCTTCAACTCGTTCCCGCATACGTCGTTCTCGCAGAACGTCGGCCTGATCGGCGTGACGGGCGTGAAGAGCCGGTTCGTCTGCGCGACGGGCGGCGTGATCCTGGTGCTGCTCGGCCTGTTCCCGAAGATGGCGCAGGTCGTCGCGTCGGTGCCGCCGTTCGTGCTCGGCGGCGCGGGCATCGTGATGTTCGGGATGGTGGCCGCGAACGGCATCAAGGTGCTGTCGAAGGTCGACTTCGTGAACAACTCGCACAACCTGTTCATCGTCGCCGTGAGCGTCGGCATGGGCCTCGTGCCGGTCGTGTCGCCGCACTTCTTCTCGAAGCTGCCGCCCGCGCTCGCCCCGATCCTGCATAGCGGCATCCTGCTCGCGTCGGCCACCGCCGTGATCCTGAACGTCGTGTTCAACGGCGTGAAGGGCGAGAAAGACGCGCGTTGCGAGATCCGCCGCGCAGGGCACGACTTCGACGGACGCCCGGCCGACGTGCATCACTGATCGGTCCGACCCGGACGCGCCGAAGGACGGCGCGATACGGTAAAGGAAAAACGCCACGGCTTGCCGTGGCGTTGTGCTTTGCGGCGAGTGATTGAGCGACGATAGCGGAGGTGCCGGTGATGACGATCTGCGGTCGCGGCCAACCGAACCGGCCGCACAAAAAAAACGCCACGGACCTTCGTCCGTGGCGTTGTCGCATCCCGGGGACCGCGACTTCGGCGAACCGGCGCGGTCGCCCGCTCCTGCCCGCCGTCGCGCTTACCCGTTCGTCGCTGCCGCCGACGCAGCGGCCGGAGCAGCCGCCTTGTCGTAGTCGACCGTCTCGTCCGGTGCGCGCGGCGTCTCGCCCGCGTGCTGGATCCAGCCGCCACCCAGTGCGCGGTACAGCGTGACGAGGTTCGTCCAGCGTGCCAGACGCGCGCTGATCAGCGACTGCTGTGCCGAGTACAGGTCGGTCTGCGCGGTCAGCACCGACAGGTAGCTGTCGACACCGTTCTTGTAGCGCAGGTCCGACAGGTCGAAGCGACGCTGCTGCGCGTGCTCGTTGCGCTCGAGCGCGGCGATCTGCTGGTCGTACGTGCCGCGTGCGGCCAGCCCGTCCGACACTTCGCGGAACGCCGACTGGATCGCCTTCTCGTAGTTGGCGATCTCGATGCGCTTCTGCACGTTCGCGAGGTTCAGGTTCGCGATGTTCTGCCCGCCTTCGAAGATCGGCATCGTGATCTGCGGCGCGAACGACCACGCCGCGGTGCCGGCCTTGAACAGGCCGCCGAGCGTCGGGCTGCCGGTGCCGAACGCGCCCGTCAGCGAGATGCGCGGGAAGAACGCCGCACGCGCCGCGCCGATGTTCGCGTTCGCGGCCAGCAGCGTCTGCTCGGCCTGCATCACGTCCGGACGACGCGTCAGCAGGTCGGACGGCAGACCGGCCGGCACGTCCGTCAGCAGGTTCTGCGCGTCGAGCGGCATGCCCGCCGGCAGATCGTCCGGCAGCGGCTCGCCGATCAGCAGCACCAGCGCGTTCAGTGCCTGTGCACGCGCGCGCGCCTGCGCCTGCTGGTTCGCGAGCGCCGTCTCGACGACCGTCTGCGCCTGACGCAGCTCGAGCTCGGAGCCCGTGCCGTTGTCGAACTGCAGCTTGGTCAGGTCGTAGGACGCCTGGGCCGACTTCAGCGTGTTTTCCGTGACCTGCAGCAGGTCGTCGGTCGACAGCAGCGTCAGGTACTGATCCGCCACCTGCGACACCAGCGAGATCTCGGCGGCCTGCCGTGCGTACGACGTCGACAGGTACTGCGCGAGCGCCTGGTCCTTCAGGCTCTGCACGCGACCGAACAGATCGAGTTCCCACGACGCGGAAACGCCGACGTTGTAGGCCCGCGAGATATACGGCGCACCCGTCTGCGACAGGCCCTGCGGCACGCGCTGGATGCTGCCCGTGCCCGTGCCGTCGAGCGTCGGGAACAGGCCCGCGCGCGTGATCTGGTACTGCGCGCGCGCCGCCTCGATGTTCAGCACCGACACGCGCAGGTCGCGGTTGTTCTTCAGCGCGATCTCGATCAGCCGCTGCAGGCGCGGATCGACGAAGAATTCGCGCCAGCCGATGGCGGTCGCCGCCTGGCCGTTCGCGCTGCGCGCGCCGGCAGCGCCCGGCTGCGTCGCATAGACGCCGCCGGCCGGGTACGCCTGCGCGACGGGCGCGTCGGGCCGCGTGTAGTGCGGCGCCATCGTGCAGCCCGTGGCCAGCAGCGCGACCGCGATTGCAGTCAAAGCGTGTTTTTGCATCATCACTGTCCCTTGTTGCCTTCGTCGCCGTTGCCCGGCTTCTCTTCGTGGTGCGAGTGCTCCTGAGCCAGACGCAGCGCCTGGTCGACGTCTTCCTTCTCGCCGCTGAAGATCGCGCGGATCTTCACGAAGAACATCGGGATCATGAAGATCGCGAGGAACGTCGCCGTGATCATCCCGCCGATCACGCCGGTACCGATCGCGTGCTGGCTGGCCGAACCCGCGCCGTTGCTGATCGCGAGCGGCATCACGCCGAGAATGAACGCGAGCGACGTCATCAGGATCGGACGCAGCCGCAGGCGCGCGGCTTCCAGCGCGGCCTCGATCGGCCCCATCTTCTCCGTCATCTGCAGTTCGCGCGCGAATTCGACGATCAGGATCGCGTTCTTCGCGGACAAGCCCACCGTGGTCAGCAGGCCGACCTGGAAGAACACGTCGTTCTCGAGGCCGCGCATCGTCGCCGCGAGCAGTGCGCCGACCACGCCGAGCGGCACCACCATGATCACCGAGAACGGGATCGACCAGCTTTCATACAGTGCCGCGAGACACAGGAACACGACGAGGATCGAGATCGCGTACAGGATCGGCGCCTGCGAGCCGGACTGGATTTCCTGGAACGACAGGCCGGTCCACGAATAGCCGATACCGACCGGCAGCTTCTTCGCGAGCCCTTCCATCGCGGTCATCGCCTGACCGGTCGATTTGCCCGGTGCGGCCTGACCCTGGATTTCCATCGCCGACACGCCGTTGTAACGCTCGAGCTTCGGCGAACCGTACGTCCAGTGACCGGTCGCGAACGCGCTGAACGGCACCATCCCGCCCGACCCGTTGCGCACGTACCAGATGTTCATGTCCTCCGGCGTCATCCGGAACGGCGCATCCGACTGCACGTACACCTTCTTGATCCGGCCGTCGGTGTCGAGGAAGTTGTTCACGTACTTCGACGCCCACGCGATCGAGAACGTCTGGTCGATCGCATCCGCCGTCACGCCGAGCGCATTCGCCTTCTCGCGATCGATGTCGACCTTGTACTGCGGCGTATCGTTCAGCCCGTTCGGACGCACGCCCTGCAGCGTCGGATCCTTCGAGGCCATCCCGAGCAGCTGGTTACGTGCGGCCATCAGCGCGTCGTGGCCGAGACCGGCGTTGTCCGTCAGCTCGAAGTCGAAGCCGGCGGCGGTGCCGAGTTCCGGAATCGACGGCGGGTTGAACGGGATCACGATCGCGTCCTTGTAGCCCGAATAGCGCCCGAACATCCGGCCGATCAGCGCCTGGACCTTCTGGTTCGCGTGCTGGCGCTGCGAGTAGTCCTTCAGGCGCACGAACACGAGACCCGAGTTCTGGCCGCGGCCGGCGAAGCTGAAGCCGTTGACCGTGAACGCCGATTCGACGATTTCCTTCTCGTCCTTCAGCAGGTAGTCGGAAATGTTCGCGAGCGTCTTCGCGGTCGTTTCCTGCGTCGAGCCCGACGGCGTCTGCACGATCACGAACATCAGGCCCTGGTCTTCATCGGGCAGGAACGACTTCGGCAGGCGCACGAACAGCAGGCCGACCGCGACGATCACGACCAGGTAGATGATCAGCCAGCGGCCCGAGCGCTTGATCACGTGGTGCACGCCGACGTGGTACTTGTCGCGGCTGTTGTTGAACGTGCGGTTGAACCAGCCGAAGAAGCCCTTCTTCTCTTCGTGATGGCCCTGCGGGATCGGCTTGAGGATCGTCGCGCACAGGGCGGGCGTCAGAATCAACGCGACCAGCACCGACAGCACCATCGCCGACACGATCGTCAGCGAGAACTGACGATAGATCGCACCGACCGACCCGCCGGAGAACGCGACCGGCACGAACACCGCCGACAGCACGAGCGCGACGCCGACGAGTGCGCCGGTGATCTGGCCCATCGCCTTGCGGGTCGCCTCCTTCGGCGACAGCCCCTCTTCCGCCATCACGCGCTCGACGTTCTCCACCACCACGATCGCATCGTCCACCAGCAGGCCGATCGCGAGCACGAGGCCGAACATCGACAGCGTGTTGATCGAGAAGCCCACCAGCGACATGATCGCGAACGTGCCGAGCAGCACGACCGGCACCGCGATCGTCGGGATGATCGTCGCCCGCAGGTTCTGCAGGAACAGATACATCACGAGGAACACGAGCACGATACCTTCGAGCAGCGTCTTGACCACTTCCTCGATCGACAGCTTCACGAACGGCGTCGTGTCGTACGGGTACTTCACGACGAGGCCGTGCGGGAAGAACGGTGCGAGCTCGTCGATCTTCGCGCGCACGGCCTTCGCGGTCGCGAGCGCGTTCGCGTTGGTCGCGAGCTGGATACCGAGTGCCGCGGTCGGCTGACCGTTGTACTTCGTGTCGAAGTTGTAGTTTTCGCCGCCGAGGCCGATCTGCGCGACGTCCTTCAGGCGCACCTGCGAGCCGTCCTGGTTGACCTTCAGCAGGATGTTGCCGAACTGCTCGGGCGTCTGCAGCAGCGTCGATTCGGTGATCGTCGCCTGCAGCACGGTGCCCGGCTTGGCCGGCGTGCCGCCGATCTGGCCGCCCGCGATCTGCACGTTCTGCGCGGTGATCGCGCTCGTCACGTCGACCGGCGTGAGGCCGTAGTTCGTCAGGCGGGTCGGGTCGAGCCAGATCCGCATCGCGTACTGCGAGCCGAACAGCGTCACGGTACCGACGCCGTTCAACCGGCTGATCGGATCCTTCACGTGCGACGCCACGAAGTTCGCGAGGTCGTACTTGTTCATGCTGCCGTCTTCGGAGTTGAAGGCGAGCACCAGCAGGAAGCTGCTGCTCGACTTCGTCACCGACAGACCGAGCTGCTGCACGACCTGCGGCAGAACCGGCGTCGCGAGCGACAGCTTGTTCTGCACCTGGACCTGTGCGATGTCGGCGTTGGTGCCCGGCGCGAACGTCAGCGTGATCGTGGCGTTGCCCGAGTCGTCACTCGTCGACGACATGTACAGGAAGTTGTCGAGACCGCTCATCTGCTGCTCGATCACCTGCGTCACCGTGTCTTCCACCGTCTTCGCGGAAGCGCCCGGGTAGTTCGCGGTGATCTGGATCGATGGCGGCGCGATCGTCGGATACTGCGCGATCGGCAGCGTGAAGATCGCCGCAACCCCGGCCAGCATCAGGATGATGGCGATCACCCACGCGAAGATCGGGCGATCGATAAAAAACTTTGCCATGAAACAGGCTCCCTGTTATTGCGCGCTCGAAGCAGCGGCGGCGCTCGCCGGCGCTGCGCCCGATGCGGCGGCGCCGGACGCGGCGGCGGCGCCGGAACCGGCGGCAGCCGGCGCGGCGGTGGCAGCGGCGACACCCGATGCGGCACCGGCCGCCGGTGCGAGTTGTGCCTCCACCGACTTCACGGTCGCGCCCGGACGCACCTTCTCGCCCCCCTGCACGATCACGTGGTCGCCCGCCTGCAGACCGCCTTCGACGATCCAGTCCTGGCCGCGCATGCCCGCCGTCTTCAGCGGACGCGGCTCGACCTTGTTGCTCGCGTTCACCACCATCGCGATCGCCTGGCCCTTCTGGTCATGCGTGACGCCGATCTGCGGCACCAGGAACGCGTTCTCGTTCACGCCTTCCTCGATCCGTGCGCGCACGAACATCCCCGGCAGCAGCACGCGGCCCGGGTTCGGGAAGACCGCGCGGATCGTCACCGAGCCGGTGGCCTGGTCGACCGTCACGTCGGAGAACTGCAGCTTGCCGGCTTCGGAGTACGTCTTGCCGTCTTCCAGGATCAGCGACACCTTCGCCGCGCCCGGGCCGCTCGTCTTCAGGCGGCCGCTCTGCACGTCCTGGCGCAGCTTCAGCCCGTCGAGGCTCGACTGCGTCAGGTCGACATAGACCGGATCGAGCTGCTGCACCGTCGACATCAGCGTCGCCTGGCTCGCCTGCACGTACGCGCCCGGCGTCACCTGCGAAATGCCGACGCGGCCGGTGATCGGCGAGACCACATCCGTGTAGCCGAGATTGATCTGCGCGGTGTCGACCGCTGCCTTGCCGGCCGCGACGTCCGCCGCGGCCTGCCCTTGGGTGGCCACCGCGTTGTCGTAGTCCTGCTTGCTGACCGCGTTCGCGGCCACCAGCACCTTGTAGCGCGCGACCAGCGCGTTCTGCGTGACGAGGTTCGCCTGCGCCTTCGCGAGCGTCGCCTTCGCGCTGTTCAATGCAGCGAGGTACGGCGCCGGATCGATCTTGTACAGACGCTGGCCGGCCTTGACGTCGGTGCCTTCGGTGAATTCACGGCGCAGCACGATGCCGTCGACCCGCGCGCGGACCTGCGCAACGAGGAATGCGCTGGTACGGCCCGGCAGTTCGCTGTAGACCGGCACGGCTTGCGGCTGGACGGTGACGACGCCGACTTCCGGCGTTTGCGGCGGCGGTGCCGATTCTTTTTTTCCGCATGCAGCCAGGAAAACCGCGGCTGCCGCGACAGTGATCAAGCGGTATGGAACCCGTTCGACGCGCATGGAGCGACCTCTGTGTGTAACCAATGGAATGAGTGCGGCGCACGGACGGAGCGCCACACGGATGCGCCTCGCGGCGCAGATCGAACACCTGAATTACTGGACTACTGGATACAGCAAGTCGGCACGAGACCTCCATGCCGACGAGATGCCGCGAACTGCGGACTGGTACTTTGGCGGGAATCAGCAGAGTGGGATATTAACTGATTGCCACTTTGGTCATTCGATCGTAGGGTGGTATTGTATATACATTCACGAATGTATGTAAAAAGCCCGCTCGTCCGTCGCCAACCGCCAAGTCTTACGAATTATTACCAGTCGCAAGCATAGCCCGTCCGCACAGCCGCGACGAGGGTTACGGACCCTATATTCACCTACGATCGATCCATTCAGGCCTGCACATGGTCAGACGCACCAAGGAGGAGGCGCTCGAGACGCGCAACCGCATTCTCGACGCCGCCGAACACGTGTTCTTCGAGAAGGGCGTGTCGCACACGTCGCTCGCGGACATCGCCCATCACGCCGGCGTGACGCGCGGCGCGATCTACTGGCATTTCGCGAACAAGAGCGAGCTGTTCGACGCGATGTTCGACCGCGTGTTCCTGCCGATCGACGAACTCAAGCGGATGCCGCTCGATGCGCCCGGCGGCAATCCGCTGGAGAAGATCCGCAAGATCCTGATCTGGTGCCTGCTCGGCGTGCAGCGCGACTCGCAGTTGCGGCGCGTGTTCAGCATCCTGTTCATGAAGTGCGAGTACGTCGCGGACATGGAGCCGCTGCTGCAGCGCAACCGCGCGGGGATGAGCGAGGCGCTGCACGCGATCGATGCCGATCTCGCGGGCGCCGTGCGGCTCAAGCTGCTGCCCGAGCGGCTCGACACGTGGCGCGCGACGCTGATGCTGCACACGCTCGTCAGCGGTTTCGTGCGCGACATGCTGATGCTGCCCGACGAGATCGACGCCGAGCAGCACGCGGAACAGCTCGTCGACGGCTGCTTCGACATGATGCGTTACAGCCCGGCGATGCTGAAGACGGGCGACTGACCGGCTCAGGCCGCCTTCGCGCGTTGCGCGCGGGCCCGCCGGTTCGACGCGGCCACCGAATCGCGCGTCGGCATCGCCGCGCCGCCGAGTCCCGCGATCCATGCGTCGGTCGACATCACGGCCGCGAAATTCGACTGGAACACCACCGTGTACGCGCGGTGAATCTCTTCGGCGCTCGCCGCGCCCGCTTCGTTCTCGTACGGCAACGCGCCGGTCGCGTCCGCCAGGTATTCGACGGCGAGCCCCGCGTGGGCCGCGTGATAGACCGTCGACGCATTGCAGTTGTGCGTCATGTAGCCGGCGACCGCGAGCGTATCGATGCCGTGCGCGTCGAGCCACGCGGCGAGATCGGTGCCGGCGAACGAACTGGCCTGCGCCTTCACGATGAGGTGCGCATACGGCCGGTCGGCGACGACCGGATGCAGCGCGACACCGTCGGTGCCCGGTGCGAAGATCGGCGCGCCCGCCGGCGCGACGTGCTGGACGACGATCACCGGCACGCCGGCCGCGTGCGCGGCGTCGATCGCGCGGCCGATGTTCGCCAGCGACGCGTCGACGGGCGGATATTCGATCGGCAGGTTGCCGGTCACGTATTCGTTCTGGACATCGATCACGATCAGGGCACGGCGGGAAGCGGAAGACGATACGGCGTTCGACATGGCAGGCTCCGGGTTCGGCCGCGCCGCCCCGCTCCGGAACGGGGCGGACAGCAGCGCGATGCGATGCATTGTCGGATTGCATCGCGCCGGCGGACAGTGGCCCGATAGCCATTCTTCGATAGAATCGGGCCATCGCCACCCCGGAGCCCGTCATGCGCGCCGCTGCGTCGTCCGTTGCCCCCGCCTCAACCGTCGTCGCCGTGATCGCGTACGACGGCATCAGCCCGTTCCACCTGTCGGTGCCGTCCGTCGTGTTCGGCAAGGAGCGCGATGCGGCCGCGATGCCCGCGTTCGAGTGCCGCGTGTGCTCGGCCGAGCGCGGCCCGCTGTCGACGACGGGCGGCTTCACGATCACCGCGCCTTACGGGCTCGACGCGCTCGACGACGCGGACATCGTGATCGTGCCGGCATGGCGCGATCCCGACGAAGCGCCGCCGGACGTGCTGGTCGATGCGGTACGCGCGGCCGCCGCGCGCGGCGCGCAGGTGGTCGGCCTGTGCCTCGGCGCGTACGTGCTCGCCGCGGCCGGGCTGCTCGACGGGCGCCCGGCCACGACACACTGGGCGTGGGCCGACGACTTCGCGCAGCGCTTTCCGCGCGTGAAGCTCGACCCCGACGTGCTGTACGTCGACGACGGCAACCTGATGACGTCGGCCGGCACGGCCGCAGGGCTCGACTGCTGCCTGCACGTCGTGCGGCGGCGCTTCGGCTCGGACGCCGCGAACCGGATCGCGCGGCGTCTCGTGATCCCGCCGCACCGCCAGGGCGGCCAGGCGCAATACGTGCCGCAGCCGGTCGCCGCGCATCCGCGCGACGCGCGCCTCGCGGGCCTGCTCGACTGGGTGCGCGCGCATCTCGACGTCGCGCACAGTGTGGATTCGCTCGCCGAACGCGTGCTGATGAGCCGGCGCACCTTCACGCGCCACTTCCGCCAGGCGACGGGCACGACCGTCACCGCGTGGCTGCAGGCCGAGCGGCTCACGCGCGCGCAGCATCTGCTGGAAACCACCGGACAATCGATCGACGCGATCGCGCAAGCGGCCGGCTACGGCTCGAGCGTGTCGCTGCGCCAGCATTTCGCGGGCGCGCTCGGCACGTCGCCGTCGGCATATCGGCGGGAATTTCGCGGCGCCGGGCCCGACGCCCGACGCTAGCGGCGGCCGCGCCGCCGACGAACGGCCGGACAATGAGGCAGCGCGGCGGCGCGCGCAGGCGCTCAGGTGCCGTTGATCCAGCGCGCCGCGTACAGCAGCAGCGCCACGAACACGACGATCGCGGCCCACGCCCAGACGGGCAGCGGGCCCGATTCGCGATGATGCACGGCGCTCGCGGCGCGGCCGCCGAGCGCGCCGCCGAGGCGCGGCGGCAGCGGACGCTTCGCCGCGGCCATCAGCGACGCCGGCCGCAGGAACACATGCTGGCGACGCTGCGGGCTCGAGCGCGCGCGGTTCGGCACGAGACCGTGCTTCGCCTGCACGACCGCGCAGAATTCGCGGAAGAAATCGTCCGTCCACTCGTGCAGCGCGTTCTCGATCTGCCGCGCCGGCAGCTCGGCGAGCGGCCCGCTCGCCGTCGCCCACACCAGGTATTCGATGCACGTCGCGGCCGTGTCGTCATCGTCCGGCCGCAGCACGAGCTCGACCTGCCCGCGCAGCGCGCCGAGGCCGTCGGCCCGCGCCTTGAAGTTGAGCACGCGGCGCGGCTGCCCTTCCGCGTCGCCCTGCTCGCTCGCCGAATGCGCACGCACGTCGTAGCGCGCGCGCAGCGGGCCGAGCGGCACCGTGATGGTCAGCGCGAACTCGCCGCGCGCGAGCTTCACGAACGATTCGCAATGGTCGAAGCTCGCCCGCAGCAGCGCGAGATCCTCGAGCGCCGCCCGCACGACGGCCGGCGCGAGCGGTACGCGTAACGTGTCGTTCAGTTCCATGATGCCTCCCCGATGAACACGCGCCGCATCAGGACGTCTCGACGAGACTGTCGACCCGTGCGACGTCGAAGGCGACGTAGTGCGCAAGCGCGGACGCGGTCGCCCCCGGTTCCTCGTAACTCCATGCGGCGTTCTCGATCACGCCGTCTTCGGTCTGCAGGTCGAAATACACGGCCCGGCCCCTCAGCGGACAGTCCGTCGTGACGCTCGACTTCACGAGCCGGTGCATGTTCACGTCGCCGCGCGGCAGGTAATGGATATCCGGCAGGCCCGTTTCGCGCACGGTCAGCGCGCCGTGCGAATCGGCATACGTGATGCCGCGATGGATCACGCGCACGCGATGGCGGTTCGGCACGATTTCGAGGCGAGGATCGGCGGCATCGGACATCGTTTCTCCTCCGGGCGGCGGTCCCGGCGCGCAAGCCGCGGGCCGGAAACGAAAAAGCCACGGCACAAGTGCCGTGGCCTTCATTATGGGCGAAACTGGGCCCGATTGCGCGGCCCGGCCGGGCCTGCGCGCGACGCGCTACTGCGCACTCCACTGGAACGCGACCTTCGCGCCGCCCTTCGCGCCGACCGTGACCGCGCGCGATTCGTCGCTGCCCTGGTACGACGCGTGCACGGTGTAGCGCCCCGGCGGCAGCTTCACGAGCATGTACGGCCCGCGCGCGTCCGTCGCCAGCAGCTCGGTGCCCTTGCCGTCGACGATCCGCACATGGACGTCGGCCAGGTATTCGCCGCCCTTGCCGGTGAACCGCAGCGCCAGCGGCCACGCCGCCTCGTTACTCTCGAATGCCGTCGATTGATCCTTGCCGATGCCGCCCGACACGTAGCTGACATCGCCCTGCTGGCTCGCCGCGGGCAAGCCGTCCGATTGCGCGTACGCGCCGGGCACGGCGGCGGCGAAGCCGGCGGCCAGCGCCGCCGCGACGGCAAATCGGGACACGTTGCGTAGATATTGCATGGCTCCCTCCTTTCGGGTCGGAACACAGCACCACGGGCCGAACGCCGGCGACGCCCGTCGGGGCCGGCCAGGCCGGCCCGCAACGGCCGCCGGTCAGCTCAGGTCGACCGGCACGAAGATCTGTGCATTATCCCGCTGGATCAGGAGAGCAAGACTGTTGCCTGCTCCCTTGACCGCGTCGCGCAACTGCTCGGGGCTCGTGACCGGGCGGCCGTTGACCGCGAGGATCACGTCGCCGGGCTGGATGCCCGCGCTGGCTGCCGGCCCACCGGCCTGCTGCACGATCAGCCCGTGCGACAGGTTGGCGGCACTGCGCTCCTGCGGCGTGAGCGGACGCACCGCGACGCCGAGGCGCCCCTGCTCGACGGGGCCGCCGTCGTTCGATGCCAGCTTTGCGTCGGTCATCGCGCCGAGCGTCACGCTGATCGACTTCGTCGACTTGTCGCGCCACACCTGCAGGTCGGCCTTCGAGCCCGGCTTCAGGTTCGCGATCTGCGCGGGCAGCGACGTGGAATCGGCCACCGGCGAGCCGTTGACCGCGAGGATCACGTCGCCCGGCTGCAGGCCGGCCTTCGCGGCCGGGCCATTCGGGTCGACCGAGCTGACGAGCGCGCCGTCCGGTTTCTGCAGTCCGAACGAGCTCGCGAGCGTCTGGTTGAGCCCCTGCACGGCGACGCCGAGGCGGCCGCGGCTCACGTGGCCGGTCTTCACGAGTTCGTCCTTGACCTTGATCGCCTCGTTGATCGGGATCGCGAACGACAGGCCCTGGAAGCCGCCCGTCTGCGAGTAGATCATCGAGTTGATGCCGATCACCTCGCCCTGCAGGTTGAACAGCGGGCCGCCCGAGTTGCCGGGGTTCACCGGCACGTCGGTCTGGATGAACGGCGTGTAGTTCTCGTCGGGCAGCGCGCGCGATTTCGCGCTGATGATGCCGGACGTGACCGTGTTGTCGAAGCCGTACGGCGAACCGATCGCGACGACCCACTGGCCGACCTTGCTCTGTGCCGGGTCACCGATCTTCACGGTCGGCAGGCCGCTCGCGTCGATCTTCAGCACCGCCACGTCGGACTGCTTGTCGGCGCCGACGACCTTCGCCTTGTACTCGCGCTTGTCGGTCAGCTTGACCGTAACGACGTTCGCGCCGTCGATCACGTGCGCATTGGTGAGGATGTACCCGTCCGAGCTGACGATGAATCCCGACCCGAGGCTCGCGCTCGGCTGGTCGTCCGGCTGCGTGTCGCCGCCCATGCCCGGCACCTGGCCGTAGAAGTGCTTGAAGAACTGGTAGAACGGATCGCTCGGATCCATCGGCAGCTGCGGCTGCGGCACGCGCCGCGACACCTGCTTCACGACGTGCTTCGCGCTGATGTTCACGACCGCCGGGCCGTAGGTTTCGACCAGCCCGGAGAAATCGGGAATGCCGGTCTTCGCCGCGGCCTCGGCCGGCATCAGCGCGGCGGCCTGCGCGGGCGTGATGATCTGCGGATCGGCGCGGCGGGTGCCCGCGACATAACCGGCGGACAGGGCGGCCGCCACGGCGACCGCGACGGCGCCGCGCGCAAGGAATCGGGTGTTCATCGTAGGACCTCCTCGTTGTTAGGACGCAGCGTAACGACGCTGACTTAAAGGAGGCTTAATCGACCTTAAGCGGGGCTTAGGCCGCCGCTACCGCGCGGCGCCCGCGCGGTGTGCCGTTCGTCATACGGATTCGGACGCCTGCGGCGCCGGCTGCGGCAGCTCGGCATCGCGGAACACGACGCTCACGAGCAGGCCGCCCGCGGCCGCGTCGCCGAGCGTCACGGTCGCGCCCTGCTGAGCCGCCACGCGCTTGACGATCGCGAGCCCCAGCCCGCTGCCCGACACGTCGGCCCGCGCCCGCGCGGAGCTGTCGCGGTAGAAGCGGTCGAACACGCGCTCGCGCTCTTCGGCCGGGATGCCGGGGCCGCTGTCGCCGATCTGCACGCACGCGCGGCCGGCCGCGTCGCGCGTCAGCGACACGTCGATGCGGCCGCCGTCCGGCGTGTACTTCACCGCGTTGTCGAGCAGGTTGCCGAACATCACGCGCAGCGCGCCGACGTCCGCGACGACGGTCGCCGCGCGCGTCTCCTCGAAGCCGAGATCGATGCTGTGCCGTTGCGCGAGTGGTGCATGCGCGGCCACGCATTCGACCAGCAGCGCCTGCAGGTCGACCGGCTCGCGCATCGTCGCGCCGTCCGGTTCGGCGCGCGCCAGCGCGAGCAGTTGCTCGGCGAGGCGCGTCGCGCGCGTGACGCCGTCCTGCAGATCGGCGAGCGCCTCGCGGCGCGAAGTGTCGTCCTTCGCGCGCGCGACGAGCTGCGCCTGGATCTGCACGGCCGCGAGCGGCGTGCGCAGCTCGTGCGCGGCATCGGCGACGAAGGCCTTCTGCGTGTCGAGCGCGGCCGCGAGCCGCGCGAGCAGCCCGTTCAGCGCGCGCACAAGCGGCTGCACCTCGAGCGGCAGGCGCGCATCGGGCAACGGATCGAGCGCTTCCGGCCGGCGCGCCTCGACCGCGCGCGTGAGGCGCTCGAGCGGCGCGAGCCCTTGCCCGACGATCATCCAGACCGCCGCGCCGAGAAACGGCAGCAGCACGATCAGCGGCCACAGCGTGCGCAGCGCGACGTTCGCCGCGAGCCGGTTGCGCACCGACAGCGGCTGCGCGAGCTGCACGACGTTGTCGCCGACGATCGCGCCGTACACGCGCCATTCGCCGCGATCGGTGCGCTCGGTCGAGAAGCCGAGTTCCGCGCGCGGCGCGATCGGCGCGCGCGGATGCGAGAAGTACATCAGCACGCCGTTGCGGTTCCAGATCTGGATCACGATGCCTTCGTCGCCGTTGGTGCGCGAACCGAACACCTGCGAAAACGGCTCGGACGGCAGCGCCGCGGCGATTTCCTGCAGCTGGTAGTCGAACAGCTCGTTCGCTTCGGCGAGCGCCTGCCGGTAGATCAGCCAGCCCGCGGCGCCCACGCCCGCGACGACGATCGCGAGCAGCCAGATCAGTAGTTGATGACGAATCGACCGCACGCGTCAGCTTTCCTTGACGACCATGTAGCCGAGCCCGCGCACGTTGCGGATCAGGTCCGAGCCGAGCTTCTTGCGCAGCGCGTGGATGTAGACCTCGACCGTGTTGCTGCCGATCTCCTCGCCCCAGCCGTACATCTTTTCCTCGAGCTGGCTTTTCGACAGCACCGCGCCGGGCCGCGCGAGCAGCGCCTCGAGCAGCGCGAACTCGCGCGCGGACAGCGCGACGGGCGCGCCGTCGAGCGTCACCTGGTGCGACGCGGGGTCGAGCGTCAGCGCGCCGTGGCGGATCAGCGACTCGCTGCGCCCGGCCTGGCGGCGGATCAGCGCGCGCATCCGCGCGCCCAGTTCGTCGAGGTCGAACGGCTTGACGAGGTAGTCGTCGGCGCCCGCGTCGAGCCCCTTCACGCGATCGGCCACCGCATCGCGCGCGGTGACGATCAGCACCGGCAGCGACTGCCCGCGCGCGCGCAGCGTGCGCAGCACGTCGATGCCGTCGCGCTTCGGCAGGCCGAGGTCGAGCAGCAGCAGGTCGTACGTCTCGCCGCCGAGCGCCGTGAGCGCGGCGTCGCCGTCCTGCACCCAGTCGACCGCGAAGCCGTCGGCGCGCAACGCCTTGCGTACGCCCTCGGCGATCATTCGATCGTCTTCAACAAGCAGAATCCGCATCGGAACCGGAACCCATCTGACGAGTAAGACATGGCGACCATTGTAGCGCCGCGAATCGGGTGCGCCGCCTGCAATGCAACAGAAAGGCGGATTGCAAGGGGCGTGTGCGCACTTGTCTCTACAATGTGCGCTCCGGCGCCGCGCGCGCCCTGCCCGAGCCCGATGCTTTTCCCGTATTCGCCCATGCCGATTTCCGATTTTTCCGCCCGGTTCGCCCCCCGCGCCCGCCCCTTCCTGCGTGCGGCCGCCGTCGTCGCCACCTGCACGGCCCTTGCGTTCGCACCGTCCGCCCAGGCCCGCAAGAAGTCCCACAAGGAAGCGCGCAAGACCGCCGTGGTGTCGCCCGCCGAGCGGGCGGCCGGCCTGCCGGCGTCCGTGCTCGTCGCACTGCAGCGCGCGAAGGTGCCGGCCTCGGCGATGAGCGTCGTCGTCGAGCGCGTCGGCGATCCCGAGCCGCTGATCGCGTGGAACGCGAGCCGGCCGATGATGCCGGCGTCGACGATGAAGCTCGTCACGACCTTCTCGGGGCTGTCGATCCTCGGCCCCGACTTCCGCTGGCGCACCACCGCGTACGCGGACGGCCCGGTCGATCCGGACGGCACGCTGCAGGGCAACCTCTACATCAAGGGCACCGGCGATCCGAAGCTCGTACCGGAGGAACTGATCGACCTCGTCGACAAGATCCGCAAGGCGGGCATCAAGCGCGTGGCCGGCGGCCTCGTGCTCGACAAGAGCTATTTTGCCGCGTCGACACGCGACCTGCCGTCGTTCGACGACGACGTGAGCGCGCCGTACAACGTCGGCCCCGATCCGCTGTTGTATGCGTTCAAGGCCGTGTCGTTCACGGTGACGCCGGGCGACGACGGCAAGATCGCCGTCGACGTGCTGCCGCCGCTCGCGAACCTGTCGATCGACAACCAGCTGGTCGAAGGCACCGGGTCGTGCGGCGCGGCGGCCGCGGCCGCGCGTCCGACGTTGTCGGCGGCCGGCGGCGGCATCATGACCGCCTCGTTCGCCGGCGACTATCCGCTGCGCTGCGGCGCGCACACCACGAACCTCGCGATCCTCGATCACACGACGTTCTTCGCACGCGGCTTCCTCGCGCTGTGGCAGCAGGACGGCGGCACGATCGCGGGCCCCGTCAGCGAAGGCAAGGTGCCGACCACCGCGCGGCCGCTCGCGGTCCATCACAGCCCCGTGCTCGGCAGCATCGTCTACGACATCAACAAGTTCAGCAACAACGTGATGGCGCGCAACCTGTTCCTGACGATCGGCGCGGTCGCCGGCAAGCCGCCCGCGACGCCCGAGCAGTCGAGCCGCGCGATTCGCGCGTTCCTGCAGAAGAGCGGGATCGCGATGCCCGATCTCGACCTCGAGAACGGCTCGGGCCTGTCGCGCGAAGAACACGTGAGCGCGCAGTCGCTCGCCGCGCTGCTGCAGGCCGCGAACGCGAGCCCCGTCGCGCAGGCGTTCATCGATTCGCTGCCGATCGCCGGCATCGACGGCACGATGAAGAACCGTCTCACCAACGCCGGCGTGCTCGGCAACGCGCACATCAAGACCGGCACGCTGCGCGACGTGCGCGCGATCGCGGGCTACGTCGCGGGCGCCGACGGGCAGAGCTACATCGTCGTCAGTTTCATCAACGACGATCGAGCCGAAGGCGCGCGTGCCGCGCACGACACGCTGCTCGAATGGATCTACGCGGGCGCGCACTGACGACGCACGCGCCGCGAAGCGGCGCACGCATGCCGCGCTGCCGGCTTGCGTCGATCGCGGGCGGCGCCACATGTCGGGGCGCCCCGCACCCCGGGCGTTCTCGCCGCGCGGTTTGAAACGGTCCCGGCCGCCGGCGCGCCGCGCAGCGCCCGCCAGCCGTGCCCATGAAACGGGGCCGCACCGCGCGGCCCCGTTCCGCATGGCTTCCGTAGAAACCCTGTCCTCAAGAAAACGCCGGGCCGCCCCCAGGTTTTCCGCCCCGCACGACGCCCCCTCGGCGGCCTGGCGCGAAGCGACCGGTTTGGGCCGCTCAGAGGGAACCCTCTACGCTGCCCCCTCGCCTAGCGCGTGCCGATTGCGTAGGCTGTTGGCCTGACCGATATCTACAACGGGCCATACGCCCGGCCTCACGGCTTGCAGGGGAAAGGAGGAGACACGTCCATGCGATTCGACGTCGAATTGCTTCTGCTCGCGCTGGCGCCCGTCTTCCTGCTCTGCATCGCGTGGGAGGCCTGGCACCTCGCCCGCACGCGCGCGCAGGATCATCTCTATGCGTGGCGCGACACGCTGTGCAATGCGGCGCTCGCGCTGATGCACCAGGCCGCCGACAAGCTCGCGTGGCTGTTCGTGATCCCCGTTTATGCGTACTGCTACGCACATTTCCGGCTGTTCACGTGGCACGACGGCTGGCTGTCGTTCGCCGTGCTGTTCGTCGGCCAGGATCTCCTCTACTACGGGTTCCATCGCGCGAGCCATCGCGTGCGCTGGCTGTGGGCCGCGCACGTCGTGCACCACTCGTCCGAGCGGATGAATTTCTCGACCGCGTTCCGGCAGAGCCTGATGTATCCCGTCGCGGGCATGTGGGCGTTCTGGCTGCCGCTCGCGTTCCTCGGCTTTCCGCCTCAGCAGATCGTCGGCGTCGTGCTGATCAACCTCGCGTTCCAGTTCTTCGTGCACACGCAGGCGATCGGCAAGCTCGGCTGGCTCGAATACGTGCTCAACACGCCGTCGATCCATCGCGCGCACCATGCACGCAACCCGCGCTACATCGACCGCAATTACGCAGGTGTGCTCGTGATCTGGGATCGCCTGTTCGGCAGCTACGTCGAGGAGTCGCCCGACGATCCGCCGCAATTCGGAATCGTCGAGCCGCTCGGCTCGAACAACCCGCTCGTCGCGACGTTTCACGAGTGGGTGTCGATGGCGGCCGACGCGTTGCGCGTCCGTGGATGGCGCAACAAGCTGTGCGCGATTTTCGGCCCGCCCGAATGGGCGAGCGCTTATCATGCGCAGATCGCCGAGGCCGCAAACCACGATCCGCGCACCACGCCGCTCGCGGCCGTGCGCGACCAATAAACCGCTTCAGCCAACGGCCGCCGCGCAACCAGTACCTGAGGAGACGCGCGGCAGATGCACAATACATCGGGCCATATCTACGAGGAGATCGAACGATGCAGTCACAACGACAATTCCCGTCACGCAGCCGCCAACGCCTGCTGCGCACCGCGCAGGTCGCGATCGCGGGCGCCGCGCTCGCCTTGCTCGCCGCATGCGGCGGCGGTGACGACAACAACAGCAGCAGCGCGTCGAACACGCCGCCGTCCGGCGTGAAGATGCAGGTCGTGTCGTTCGGCGACAGCCTGTCGGACGCCGGCACCTACTCGCAGATCAAGCTCGGCTTCGGCGGCGGCCGCTTCACGACCAACCCCGGCCAGGTGTGGACCCAGGATGTCGCGCAGTACTACGGCGACACGCTGCAGCCCGCGAACCAGGGCGGCTTCGGCATTCCGCTGCAGGCGACGGGCGGCCTCGGCTATGCACAGGGCGGCTCGCGCGTGACGCTGCAGCCGGGCATCGGCCACGCGGACGCGAGCGTGCCGAACGCCGACTACGCGCAGGCGACCACGACGCCGATCGCCGATCAGGTCAAGCAGTACCTGACGCAGCACGGCAGCTTCAACGCCGGCCAGATCGTGCTGGTCAACGGCGGCGCGAACGACATCTTCTACCAGGCGCAGGTCGCGCAGGCGCAAGGCAACACGCCGGCCGCGCAACTCGCGGCGGCGCAGGCGATCGGCCTGGCCGCGCAGCAGCTCGGCGGGATCGTCCAGCAGATCGTCGCGGCGGGCGCGGCGCACGTGTACGTGTCGAACGTGCCGGACATCGGCGGCACGCCGCTCGCGCTGCAGGGCGGCGCGCAGACGCAGGCCGCGTTCACGCAACTGTCCGGGCTGTTCAACAAGACGCTCGCCGGCACGCTGGCTGCGCTGAAGGTCGACACGACGAAGGTCGCGCTGCTCGACACGTTCACGTGGCAGGACGGCATCGCGGCCAACTACCAGGCGAACGGCTTCAGCGTGTCGAACACCGACACCGCGTGCAACCTGAAGGCGATGGTCGCGGCCGCGACGCAGTACGGCGTCGCGAACGCGACCGCATTCGGCTCGTCGCTGTTCTGCTCGCCGCAGACCTACACGGTCCCGAACGCGGACCAGACCTACATGTTCGCCGACACGGTCCACCCGACGACGCGCCTGCACGCGCTGTTCGCACAGTTCGTGGAGAAGCAGATCGCGGCTTCGGGCGTCGGCAAATAAGCCGCCCGCCACGCGCGCAAACAATAACGCCCGACCGGTTCGCCGGTCGGGCGTTGTTTCATTCCGGAGCGGACGGCGTCGGAAAGCCGCGTCAGTCGCGCGCTTCGAACGCCGCGGCCGCACGACCGAGACGATCGTTGACCGCGATCCACTCGACGGTCTCGGGCAGCTTCTCGACGAGAATGCGGGCGACCTGCGCACGATCGAGCGCGCGCAGCATCCCGTACAGATCGCGCGCATATGCCTGCGGATCTTCCGGCGCCGCGACGAAATGCACGCCGTCGGCCTGCGCCCAGCGTCCCGCGCGCGACGCGCGCGCGACGAGCGCGACGCGTTCGCCGTCGGTCTGCGCGGCCGCGAGCAGCGGCTCGAGCGCGTCGAACGGCAGCAGCGCGAGCGGCGTGCGCGGCGCGTAATGCGCCTTCAGCGTGCCGGACGCGCGCGGCGCGGTCGCATCGCTGCCGTCGGGCAGGCGCGGCGCGCGGCCGAGCACGTCGGCGATCTGCTGCGGCGTCACGTGGCCCGGGCGCAGCAGCGCCGGAAAACCGCGCGACAGGTCGAGGATCGTCGATTCGATGCCGACTTCCGACGGACCGCCGTCGAGCACGTGCACGGTGTCGCCGAATTCTTCGCGCACATGTTGAGCGGTGGTCGGGCTCACGTGGCCGAAGCGGTTCGCGGACGGCGCGGCGACGCCGCCGTGGCCGCCGCGCCGCGCGCTGAATGCGGCCAGCAGCGCCTGCGCGACCGGATGCGACGGACAGCGCAGGCCGACCGAATCCTGGCCGCCGCTCACGGCATCCGGAATGCGCGCATGACGCTTCAGGATCAGCGTCAGCGGGCCCGGCCAGAATGCATCGATCAGCGCCTGTGCATCGGCCGGCAGGTCGTCGGCCCAGTAGCCCGGGTCGCCGCCGGGCGGCAGATGCACGATCACCGGATGGTTCGCCGGCCGCCCTTTCGCCGCATAGATGCGCGCGACGGCCTCGGGATTCGCCGCGTCGCCGCCGAGCCCGTACACGGTTTCGGTCGGGAATGCGACGAGTTGCCCCGCGTCGAGCAGCGCGGCAGCCGCGTCGATCTGCGCGGGCGTCACGGTGTTCGGGAGATCGATGGACATCGGCCGGTGCCTCAGTCGAGCGGCACGCGCAGCAGCTGCGCGCACGCGGTGGCCGCGGCAACCGCGTCGTCGCGCGTCTCGGCCGTGAAGTTCACGTGACCCATCTTGCGGCCGACGCGCGCTTCTTCCTTGCCGTACAGGTGCAGGTGCGCGGCCGGCATCGCGGCGACCGTGTCCCACGGTGGCGTGACGGCCTCGGCCGCACCGTTCGGGAACCACACGTCGCCGAGGATGTTCAGCATCGCCGCCGGCGAGTGCTGGCGCGGGTTGCCGAGCGGCATGCGCGTCATCGCGCGCACCTGCTGCTCGAACTGGCTCGTTGCGCACGCATCGACCGTGTAGTGGCCGGAGTTGTGCGGGCGCGGCGCCATTTCGTTCGCGACGAACGAGCCGTCTTCCAGCACGAAGAATTCGACGCACAGCACGCCGACGTAGCCGAGCGTATCGGCGATCCGCACGGCTGCCTGCTGCGCCTCCTCGACGCGCGCGGCATCGGCGGCCGGCGCCGGCACGACCGTCAGCGCGAGGATGCCGTTGTGATGCACGTTCTGCGCGAGCGGGAACGCGGCCGAGCGGCCGTCCGCGCCGCGCGCGATCAGCGCGGACACTTCGTATTTCAGCGGCAGGCGCTTCTCGAGCACGCACGGCACGCCGCCGAGCGACGCATGCGCGTCGCGCGCTTCCCGCGCTGTGCTCACGCGCACCTGGCCCTTGCCGTCGTAGCCGAGGCGCGCCGTCTTCAGGATGCCCGGCAGCACCGCGTCGAGCGCGGCATCGTCGAGCGCGGCGAGTGCCGCCGCCGATTCGATCACGACGTGCGGCGCGACCGGCACGCCCGACGCCTCGATGAAACGCTTCTCCGCGATCCGGTCCTGTGCGACCGCGACGCAGCGGCCGGCCGGCGCGACGAACGTCGTGCGCGCGAGGAAATCGAGGCTCGCGGCCGGCACGTTCTCGAATTCCGTCGACACGGCATCGCACAGTTCGGCCAGTTCGGCGAGCGCGGCTTCGTCGTCGTAGGCCGCGCGCAGGTGACGGTCGGCGACCGCGCCGGCGGGGCTCGTCGGATCGGGATCGAGCACGGCGACGCGATAGCCCATCGACTGGGCGGCAAAGCAGAACATGCGGCCGAGCTGGCCGCCGCCGACCATGCCCAGCCACGCGCCGGGCAGGATCGGGGAAACGGAATCAGGAGTTGCGGTCATGTCAGTGGTCGGTCGCAGCGGGCAACGCCCGCCGCAGTGGGGAGGATCAGGCGGCCGCTGGCATCGCAGTGCGGCCGCCGGTGCGCCGTCACGCGAGCGGCGGCAGCACCATTGCGTGCGCGGCTTCGTTCTGGCGCACGCGGAACGCGGCGAGCCGGTTCGCGTAGTCGACCGAGTTGCCGGACAGGATCGACACCGCGAACAGCGCGGCATTCGCGGCGCCGGCCTCGCCGATCGCGAACGTCGCGACCGGCACGCCCTTCGGCATCTGCACGATCGAGTGCAGCGAATCGACGCCCTTCAGGTACTTGCTCGCGACCGGCACGCCGAGCACCGGCACCGTGGTTTTCGCGGCCAGCATGCCGGGCAGGTGCGCGGCACCGCCGGCGCCCGCGATGATCGCGCGCAGCCCGCGCTCGCGCGCCTTCTCCGCGTAGTCGAACATTTCGTCGGGCATCCGGTGCGCGGACACGACCTTCGCTTCGTACGGCACGCCGAATTCCTGCAGGATCGCGACCGCGTTCTTCATCACGTCCCAGTCGGAACTCGAACCCATCAGCACGCCGACGAGCGGCGCGCTGTGCGTGTGGGCAGTCTGGACTTCACTCATTTCGTGCGTTCCTTCGTTCAGGCGAGCGGCTGGCCGGTGATGCGCTCGAGCGCTTCCTGGTACTTCGCGGCCGTCTTCTCGACGACGTCGGCCGGCAATGCCGGTGCCGGCGCGGTCTTGCCCCACGGCTGCGCCTCGAGCCAGTCGCGCACGAACTGCTTGTCGAACGACGGCGGGTTGGTGCCGACCTGGTACTGATCGGCCGGCCAGAAGCGCGACGAATCGGCCGTCAGCACTTCGTCCATCAGGTACAGCTTGCCGTGGTTGTCGAGGCCGAATTCGAACTTCGTGTCGGCGATGATGATGCCGCGCGTCGCCGCGTAGTCGGCTGCTTCCTTGTACAGGCGGATCGAGATGTCGCGGATCGTCGCGGCCAGCTCGGTGCCGATGCGGCGCTCGGTTTCCTCGAACGTGATGTTCTCGTCGTGCTCGCCGAGCTCGGCCTTCGCGGCCGGCGTGAAGATCGGCTCGGGCAGCTTCTGCGCGTTCTGCAGGCCTTCCGGCAGCTTGACGCCGCACACGGCGCCCGACGCCTGGTATTCCTTCCAGCCGCTGCCGGCCAGGTAGCCGCGCACGACCGCCTCGATCATGATCGGCTCGAGGCGCTTGACGACCACGGCGCGGCCCTTGACCTGCTCGACCTCGTCGGCCGCGACGACCGCTTCCGGCGTGTCGCCCGTCAGGTGGTTCGGCACGATGTGCGCGAGCTTGTCGAACCAGAAGTTCGCCATCTGGTTCAGCACGCGGCCCTTGTTCGGAATCGGCTCGCCCATGATCACGTCGAATGCCGACAGGCGATCGGTCGTGACGATCAGGAGCTTGTCGTTGCCGACCGCGTAGTTGTCGCGGACCTTGCCGCGACCGAGGAGCGGCAGCGAGCGGAGCGTGGATTCGTAAAGGGTAGACATCGTCTTTTCGCAGATAAGGAGCCAAACAAAAAGGGAAACGCCGTTCCCCGCGGCAGGCGGGAACGGCGGTCTTGCAATGCGTCGGCGAACCGCCGGGAGATCACGCCCGTCGGTTGCCGGCCGGCCCTTGTTCGGCCGGACGGAACGGCTGCCGGAGCCGGATCCGATCCGGCCCCAAGGCAGTCAGCCCCGGCCCGGCGCGAAACCGGGCGGGGCAATCGTACTACAGTCTCAGCGCACGACCTGCGCGAGCGCGCCGGACTTGTACTGTTCGGCGATCTTGTCGAGCGACACCGGCTTGATCTTCGCGGCCTGGCCTTCGCAGCCGAACGCGAGGTAGCGGTCGACGCAGACCTGCTTCGCCGCTTCGCGCGCGGGCTTCAGGTAATCGCGCGGATCGAACTTGCCCGGGTTCTCGAACAGGTAGCGGCGGATCGCGCCGGTGATCGCGAGACGCAGGTCGGTGTCGATGTTGATCTTGCGCACGCCGTGCTTGATGCCTTCCTGGATTTCCTCGACCGGCACGCCGTAGGTTTCCTTCATGTCGCCGCCGAATTCGCGGATCTCGGCCAGCAGTTCCTGCGGCACCGACGACGAACCGTGCATCACGAGGTGCGTGTTCGGGATGCGTGCGTGGATTTCCTTGATGCGCTGGATCGACAGGATGTCGCCCGTCGGCTTCTTCGAGAACTTGTACGCGCCGTGCGAGGTACCGATCGCGATCGCGAGCGCGTCGCACTGCGTGAGCTTCACGAAGTCGGCGGCCTGCTCCGGATCGGTCAGCAGCTGCTCGCGGGTCATCGTGCCTTCCGCGCCGTGGCCGTCTTCCTTGTCGCCCTTCATCGTCTCGAGCGAGCCCAGCACGCCGAGTTCGGCTTCGACCGTCACGCCGATCGAGTGCGCCATCTCGACAACCTTGCGCGACACGTCGACGTTGTATTCGTACGAGGCGACCGTCTTGCCGTCGGCTTCGAGCGAACCGTCCATCATCACGCTGGTGAAACCGCTGCGGATCGCGGCCGTACAGACCGCCGGCGACTGGCCGTGATCCTGGTGCATCACGACCGGGATGTGCGGATACGACTCGACCGCCGCTTCGATCAGGTGGCGCAGGAACGGCTCGCCCGCGTACTTACGCGCACCGGCCGATGCCTGCATGATCACGGGCGCGCCGACCTGGTCCGCTGCCGCCATGATCGCCTGGACCTGCTCCAGGTTGTTCACGTTGAAGGCCGGCAGGCCGTAACCGTGCTCTGCCGCGTGGTCCAGCAATTGACGCATTGATACGAGAGGCATTGTGGAACTCCTTGGAATGAAAACCGGTGCGCCCTGACGCCGGCGCGGCGCTCGCTCCCCGTCGAATCCGGGGCGGCACGGCGCGGCTGAGCGTCGAATAGCCGCATTTTATCGCGAAGCGCCTCCGATTCCGACCGCCCGGTGGCGCGTACTCGCATTTTGTTACCTTCGCACGGCACAATGCGGCCAAAAAACAGAAAAAAAGCCGCGCGGGGCATCGAACCCCGCGCGGCTTTCGTCGAATAAACGGTGCCCGATCAGTTCGGGCGGCCGTCGGACCGGTCGACGGACCGGCCCGGTGCACGCCGGCGCTCAATAATGTTCGCCGACCCGCACGATCTTCAGCGTGTTGGTGCCGCCCGCCTGCCCCATCGGCTCGCCGACGGTCAGCACGACCATGTCGCCGTGCTGCACGTAGCCCTGCTTGACGACGATCTCGAGCGCCGCCTGCAGCGCCGAGTCGCGATCGCTGTTGAAGTCGACGTGCAGCGGCGTCACGTTGCGGTACAGCGCCATCGTGCGCTCGCTGCCGACGCGCGGCGTCAGCGCGAAGATCGGCACGTGCGTGTAGTGACGCGACATCCACAGCGCGGTCGCGCCCGATTCGGTCAGCGCGACGATCGCCTTCGCACCCAGGTGATAGGCGGTAAACAACGCGCCCATCGCGATCGACTGGTCGATCCGCGTGAACGTGCGGTCGAGGAAATCCTTGTCGAGTTCGACGTGTTCCGACTTTTCCGCCTCGACGCACACGGCCGCCATCGTCTCGATCGTGACGACCGGGTACTTGCCGGCGGCCGTCTCGGCCGACAGCATCACCGCGTCGGTGCCGTCGAGCACCGCGTTCGCGACGTCCGACACTTCCGCGCGGGTCGGCACGGGCGCGTGGATCATCGATTCCATCATCTGCGTCGCGGTGATCACGAGCTTGTTCGACTCGCGCGCCATCCGGATCATGCGCTTCTGCAGCGCCGGCACGGCCGCGTTGCCGACTTCCACCGCGAGGTCGCCGCGCGCGACCATGATGCCGTCGGACGCGTCGAGGATGCTCTGCAGCGCCGGAATCGCCTCCGCGCGCTCGATCTTCGCGATCATCTTCGGCTTGATGCCGTACGGCGCGCCCGCGATGTTCGCGAGCTGGCGCGCCATTTCCATGTCGGTCGCGTTCTTCGGGAACGACACCGCGACGAGATCCGCGCCGAGCGACATCGCCGTGCGGATGTCTTCCATGTCCTTCGCGGTCAGCGCGGGCGCCGACAGGCCGCCGCCCTGGCGGTTGATCCCCTTGTTGTTCGACAGCTCGCCGCCCACCTTGACGATCGTGTGAATCTCGTCGCCGAGCACGCGCTCGACGGTCAGCACGATCAGGCCGTCGTTCAGCAGCAGCAGGTCGCCCGGCTTCAGGTCGCGCGGCAGCTCCTTGTAGTCGAGGCCGACCCGCTCGTCGTTGCCGAGCTCGCAGCCCGCGTCGAGGATGAAGGCCTGACCCGGCACGAGCGTCGTCTTGCCGTTCTCGAACTTGCCGACGCGGATCTTCGGGCCCTGGAGGTCGGCCATGATCGCGATCTCGCGGCCGACCCTGCGGGCGGCCTCGCGCACCATCTCGGCGCGCTGGCGGTGATCGTCGGCCGTGCCGTGCGAAAAATTGAGCCGCACGACGTCGAGGCCCGCCTGCATCATCTGCAGCAGAATCTCCGGCGAACTGGAAGCCGGGCCGATCGTGGCGACTATCTTGGTGGCGCGCTGCATGAAACTCCTCATCTGGATCAAGGTGGATGCGCTGGGTGAAACGCTGCGAGAGCCGGAATCGGCGAGCCCAGCGGCGGCCGTTCCGGGGGGCGTGCCGGTGCTTGCGCCCGGCATCGCTTTGTTCTGAATCTCGTGGTGCTGCATGGCCGCGTCGCCGGCGGCCGCCGGTGCGCGCGGGGTGGAGTTCGCCCGCGCGGGCGCGCGTTTGCGCTTGCCCGCGCCGGCCGGCTGCTCCGCTTTCGCGGAGCGCGCGGCCTTCGTCACCCCTGCGCGCGCCACCACGCTCAGGCCGCCCGCGTTTCGAGCACTTCCACGGCCGGCAGCTTCTTCCCCTCGAGGAACTCGAGGAAGGCGCCGCCGCCCGTCGAGATGTAGCTGACCTGGTCGTGGATGCCGTACTTCGCGATGGCCGCGAGCGTGTCGCCGCCGCCCGCGATCGAGAACGCGGACGATTTGGCGATCGCTTCGGCGAGCGTCTTGGTGCCGTTGCCGAACTGGTCGAACTCGAACACGCCGACCGGGCCGTTCCACACGATCGTGCCGGCCTTCTCGAGCTGGCTGGCGAGCGCGCGGGCCGTATCCGGGCCGATGTCGAGGATCATGTCGTCCGCTTCGATGTCGGCGACCTGCTTCACCGTGGCTGCTGCCGTCGGCGAGAATTCCTTGGCGGTGACGACGTCGCTCGGGATCGGCACCGACGCGCCGCGCTCGCGCGCCTCGTCGATGATCGCCTTCGCCTCGGCGACGAGATCGGCTTCCGCGAGCGACTTGCCGATCGACAGGCCGGCCGCAAGCATGAACGTGTTCGCGATGCCGCCGCCGACGATCAGCTGGTCGACCTTGCCGGCCAGCGACTTGAGAATGGTCAGCTTGGTCGACACCTTGGAACCGGCGACGATCGCGACCAGCGGACGCGCCGGGTTGCCGAGCGCCTTGCCGAGCGCGTCGAGTTCGGCGGCCAGCAGCGGGCCCGCGCATGCGACGGGCGCGTACTTCGCGATCCCGTGGGTGGTCGCTTCCGCGCGGTGCGCGGTGCCGAACGCGTCGTTCACGTACACGTCGCAGAGCTTCGCCATCTTCTGGGCGAGCTCGTCCGAATTCTTCTTCTCGCCCTTGTTCACGCGGCAGTTCTCGAGCAGCACGACCTGGCCCGGCGCGACGTTCACGCCGTTCTCGACCCAGTTCGAGACGAGCGGCACGTCGCGGCCGAGCAGTTCGGCGAGTCGCTTCGCGACCGGCGCGAGCGAGTCTTCCGGCTTGAATTCGCCTTCGGTCGGACGACCGAGGTGCGACGTGACCATCACGGCCGCGCCGGCGTCGAGCGCGGCCTGGATGGCCGGCACGGACGCGCGCACGCGCGTGTCTTCGGTGATGTTGCCTTGATCGTCCTGCGGGACGTTCAGGTCGGCGCGGATGAACACCCGCTTGCCGGCGAGCTGGCCGGCGGCGATCAGGTCGGTAAGACGCTTGACTTGGCTCATGTTGAACAGATTGAAGTAGTGGATGGGGAAAGGGGGTTCACGCTGGACGTGCGCGGGCTGCCGCGAAAGGGCGCCGGATGCGGCCGTGGCTGGCGGTTCGCATGACGCGCACGGGTAAAAAATCTCGAACGGGCATTCTAGCCGATCCATCCGGCAGACTGACCCGTGCGGCGGCGAATTCCGCCTATTTGGGATCGCGCGTGGCCATCGACACATTGCCGCAACGCAGCAATGCGCGCGCGCCAGCGGCCGGCCCCGGCCGGCCCCGGCCGGCCGGCGCGGCGATTCGTCAGAAGATCAGGCGCAGCACGGTGAAGACGAGCATCCCGATGACGATCGTACCGAGCATGCTGCGCCGCCACAAGAACCAGCCGAGGCCGGCGAGCGCCGCGTAGAACGGGTGATTGGACAGCGCGAACGACAGCCCGGCCGGCGTTTCGAGCACGTCGGGCAGCACGACCGCGACGAGCGCGGCGGCCGGCGCGTAGCGCAGCGCGCGCTGGGCGCGCTCGGGCAGCACGGTGCGTTCGCCGCCGAGCAGGAACAGCGCGCGCGTGACGGCCGTGACGACCGTCATCCCGACGATGACGATCCAGATCTCGGTCGCGCTCATTCGATCTCCTTCTCGTGCACGGTTTCGGTACGGATGCGCCGCCAGTCGGCCCGTTCGACGAAGAAATCGGCCATGCTGCCCGCCGCGAGCGCGGCCAGCACCGCGATCGGCAGCGCGAGCCGGTACGGCAGGTCGAACGCGACGAGCGACACGATGCCGGCGACCGCGACGGCCGCGAGCGTCGAGCGGTTCGCGACCGCCGACACCATGATCGGGATCAGCGCGAGCGTGCCGGCCAGCTCCAGCCCCCAGCTCGCGGGAACGAAGCTCGCGAGCAGGATGCCGGCGAGCGACGACGCCTGCCACGACGCCCAGCTCGCGAGCGCCATCCCCCAGAAATACGCCTCCTTGCCCGGCACGTGGCCGTTCGCGAAGCCCTGTTTCTGGAACAGCAGGTAGATCACGTCGCCGTTGAAATAGCCGATCGCGAGGCGCCGCCACAGCGGCAGGTAGGAAAAATGGGGAGCAAGCCCGGCGCTGAAGATCACGAAGCGCAGGTTGACCATCGTGGCCGTGAGCAGGATCGTCCAGATCGGCAGCTTCGCGACGAGGAGCGGCAGCACCGCGAGCTGCGACGAGCCCGCGTAGACGAAGATCGACATCGCGCTCGCCTGCCCGAGCGTCATCACCGACTTGCTCATCGCGACGCCGGTGACGAGCCCCCAGGACAGGATCGCCATCAGGGTCGGGGAATAGTCGCGCGCGCCCTGGATCAGCGCGAAGCGGTCGGTGGCGGACAATCGAGCGAGCATGGGAAAGCGGGCCGCAGCGGGCGGTTCGTCCGGGCTCCGGCGTCTCCCGCCGGCACGGCCCGTCGTCATTGGAATCGGTGCCGGACGATTATAGCCCCGGCCCTCGGCCGACCGACCGGCTCGACGCCAAATGACGCTAAAATATGCGTCTTTCCGGCTCAACGCTGCACACAACCCGCAGCACCTCACCGCTTCCAGGAGAATCCTATGTCAATGGCCGACCGCGACGGCAAGATCTGGATGGACGGCAAGCTGATCGACTGGCGCGACGCCAAGATCCACGTCCTGACCCATACGCTGCACTACGGCATGGGCGTCTTCGAGGGCGTGCGTGCGTACAAGACGGCCGACGGCAGCACCGCGATCTTCCGTCTGCGCGAGCACACCAAACGTCTGCTGAATTCGGCGAAGATCTTCCAGATGGACGTGCCGTTCGACCGGGAAACGCTCGAAGCCGCGCAGCTCGAAGTCGTGCGCGAGAACAAGCTCGAGTCGTGCTACCTGCGCCCGATCATCTGGGTCGGCTCGGAAAAGCTCGGCGTGTCGGCGAAGGGCAACACGATCCACGTCGCGATCGCCGCATGGCCGTGGGGCGCGTACCTCGGCGAGGAAGGCCTCGCGAAGGGCATCCGCGTGAAGACGTCGTCGTTCACGCGCCACCACGTGAACGTGTCGATGGTGCGCGCGAAGGCGTCGGGCTGGTACGTGAACTCGATCCTCGCGAACCAGGAAGCGACCGCCGACGGCTACGACGAAGCGCTGCTGCTCGACGTCGACGGCTACGTGTCGGAAGGCTCCGGCGAGAACTTCTTCCTGGTGAACAACGGCAAGCTGTACACGCCCGACCTGTCGTCGTGCCTCGACGGCATCACGCGCGACACGGTCATCACGCTCGCGAAGGACGCCGGCATCGAGGTGATCGAGAAGCGCATCACGCGCGACGAGGTCTACACGGCCGACGAGGCGTTCTTCACGGGCACGGCCGCCGAAGTCACGCCGATCCGCGAACTCGACAACCGCACGATCGGCAGCGGCGCGCGCGGCCCGGTCACGGAAAAGCTCCAGTCGGCGTTTTTCGATATCGTGTCGGGCAAGAACGCGAAGTACGCGCACTGGCTGACGAAGGTCTGAGTGCGCTGCGCCACCGACCGCCCCACAAAAGAGTGATAAGAGAAAGTCTCATGAGCGAAATCAAGGAAATGCCGCTGGTCGAGCTGACGGCCAAGGATCTCCCCGCCTACTGCCCGAACCCGGCCATGGCGCGCTGGAGCGCGCACCCGCGCGTGTTCATCGACGTCTCGCACGGCGAGGCGCGCTGCCCGTACTGCGGCACGCGCTACAAGCTGCGCGACGGCGAGGTGGTCAAGGGCCACTGAGCCCCGGCTGGCCGGGCCCGCGGGCCCGCCGCACGCAAGGCGGCGCAGCCGGAATCCCGGCGCGCCGCCCTTTTCCTGTTCTGACAACCCGAACGCGGTGCCTGTGCGCCGTGCTTCATTACGACATCGGAAGTCGACCTGATGCGTCGAGCGCTGGTTATCGCACCGAACTGGATCGGTGACGCATTGATGGCGCAGCCGCTTTTTGCGCTGCTGAAGAAGCTCCATCCCCGCATCGCGATCGATGCCGTCGCGCCCACCTGGGTCGCGCCCGTGCTCGAGCGGATGCCCGAGATCCACGATGTCTACGCGACCGACCTCGCGCACGGCAAGCTGCAGCTGCTGCGCCGCTGGCAGCTCGCGAGCGACCTGCGCGACGTCGGCTACGACGCGGCGTACGTGCTGCCGAATTCGCTGAAGTCCGCGGTGATCCCGTGGCTCGCGAACATCCCGCTGCGGATCGGCTACACGGGCGAGCATCGCTACGGCCTGCTGAACGTGCGGCACGCGAACCCGGACAAATCGGCCGAGCGAGCGCCGATGACGACCCACTACGCGGCGCTCGCGTATGCGCCGGGCGCGAAGCTGCCCGAGTCGATGAAGACGCTGCCCGCGCCGCGCCTCGACGCCGACCTGAACGAGACGGCGCGCGTGTCCGCGCGTTTCAATCTCGATACGCGCAAGCCGCTCGTCGTGTTCTGCCCCGGCGCGGAATACGGCCCGGCCAAGCGCTGGCCGCCCGAGCATTTCGCGACGCTCGCGACGATCGTCCACCAGTCGTTCCCGTACACGCAGATCGTCGCGCTCGGCTCGCAGAAGGATGCCGCCGCCGCGCAGGCGATCGCCGACCACGCGCCGAACGTGCGCAACCTGTGCGGGCAGACGTCGCTGTCCGAGGCATGTGCGCTGATCGCGCGCGCGAACGCGGTCGTGACCAACGATTCGGGGCTGATGCACGTCGCGGCCGCCTTGCGCCGGCCGCTCGTCGCGCTGTATGGATCGACCGATCCGCGCCACACTCCTCCGCTGTCGGACCTGGCGAAGGTACAATGGCTGCATCTCGAATGCAGTCCCTGCTTCGAACGCGAGTGCCCGCTCGGCCATCTGAAGTGCCTGCGCGAACTCGGTCCCGAGCAGGTATTCGGCGATTTGCGCGGCATGCTCGTCGGGCAGCGCTGACCCTGGCCGGCAGCGTCGCACGACGCGCCGGGCAATCCGATTCACCGGTGTACGGCGGCTCCATCCGGACCGCCGTGCTGAATACGGCGCGCGACGCGCGCGAGAGATAACCCCGATGCCACGTTTTGCCCGCCTTTTCGAAGCCGCTGCCGATACGCTGAACGCCTACTACCAGGCCGTCGCCGATGCCAATCTCGACGCGCTGCTGGGGTTGTGGATCGACGAGGACTTCGCCAGCTGCGTCTGGGCCGACGGCGAGCATCTGCACGGCCTCGACCAGATCCGCAGCGGGCTGGCCAACCGGCTCGCGACGCGCCCCGTGACGATCGAACCGCTCGACATCCGCGTATACGACAGCCTCGGCACCGTCGTCTACACGATCGCCGAAGCGCATCAGCAGGCCGACCTGACGGCCGAACCCGACATGGTTTTCGCCACGTACGTGATGATTCACGAACGCGGCGAGTGGCGCATCGCGCATATTCACGCGAGCCCGATTCCCGAACAAGCGGCCGGACAATTCGCCGCGAAGATCCGTCACGGGCAGGGTCCGCTGCACTGACGAAGAACGAAGCAACGCATTAGCGGGGCGATCATGAGTACGGCTTCTCCGCCCACCTCGCCGCTGACCGGGGCCCCGGCCCCCGACGACGATTCACTGCGCTATCGCGCACCGCGCTGGCTGCCGAACAGCCATGCCCAAACCATCGTGCCCGCGCTGTTCGCACGGCGTCCGGCGGTCGCGTACCGACGCGAGCGATGGGAAACCCCCGACCACGACTTCATCGATCTCGACTGGGTCGCGCATCTCGACAGTGCCGCGCCGCCGCCCGACGCGCCGCTGTTCGTGCTGTTCCACGGCCTCGAAGGCAGTTCCGGCTCGCACTACGCGCTGGCAATGATGGCCGCCGCGCGCGCGAAGGGCTGGCACGCGGTCGTCCCGCACTTTCGCAGCTGCAGCGGCGAGCTCAACCGGCAACCGCGCTTCTACCATCTCGCCGACAGCGCCGAGGTCGACTGGATCCTGCGCCGGCTCGCCGCGCGGCATCGCGGGCCGATCGTCGCGGCCGGCGTGTCGCTCGGCGGCAACGTGCTGCTGCGCTGGCTCGGCGAGCACCGCAGCGACACGTCGATCGTGCACGCGGCCGCCGCGATCTCGACGCCGATCGACGTGCACGCGGGCGGCCGCGCGCTGTCGCAGGGCTTCGCGATGGTCTATACGCGCAGCTTCCTGAAGACGCTGAAACGCAAGGCGCTCGCGAAGCTCGACCAGTATCCGGGGCTGTTCGACCGCGACGCGATGCTGCGGGCCGTGACGATGCGCGACTTCGACGAAGTCGTGACCGCACCGCTGCACGGCTTCGCCGACGCCGACGACTACTGGACCCAGGCCACGACGCGCCCGCTGCTGCCCGCGATCGACGTGCCCACCCTGATCCTCAACGCCCGCAACGATCCGTTCCTGCCCGAATCCGCGCTGCCGAGTGCCGCCGACGTGTCGCCGGCCGTCGAGCTCGACCAGCCGGCGGACGGCGGCCATGCGGGATTCATGACCGGGCCGTTCCCCGGCCGCCTCGACTGGCTGTCGGCGCGGGTGTTCGGCTATTGCTCGAAATTCGTCGACCATGGATGACATCGTCAGGCAGGCCCTCGCCAAGTGGCCGAACGTGCCGCACTGCACCGGCTGGCTGTTGCTCGACCGGCGCGGCGAATGGCGGCTGCGCGACGACGCCGCGCAGGCCGCCGGCGAGCTCGGCTCGCCGGTCCGGCATGCGGCGCTGAACGCGTTCATCGGGCGCAACTACGAATGCGATGCGCACGGCCAGTGGTTCTTCCAGAACGGGCCGCAACGCGTGTACGTCGAGCTCGCCTATACGCCGTGGGTCGTGCGCCTGGCCGAGCGCGACGGGCAGCTCACGCTGGCCGACCAGACCGGCGCGCCGTTCGAGCCGGACGCCGCGTGGCTCGACGATGCGGGCGGCGTGCTGTTGCGCGCGCCCGGCACGCCGCCGCGCATCGCGGCGTTGCACGACCACGACCTCGGCCTGTTCGCCGATCACGCGGACTTCGACGCGACGCCGCCCGTGCTGCGCTGGCGCGACGGGCGCACGCTGCCGCTCGGCAGTCTCGCCCGTGCCGACGTGCCGGCGACGTTCGGCTTCGTCGCGAGTCCCGCGCAGCGGGCGCACGATACGTCGGGCGCGCCGAACGGCGGCAGCACCGGAAGCTGAAGCGCAAGCGCCCTGCCCGTCTGACGGCCGTCATCCGCGGCCGTTCTTCTCGTCCTCGCGCTCTTCCTTGTAGCGCGCCTCGAATTCCAGCAGCCGCGCGCCGATGATCGACTGGTCGTAGAACGACACGCCCTTCGCGTCGCGCGCCTCCTTCAGCTGGCGAATCGCCGACGGCCACGCGCCGTCGAGCGCCAGCTTCTCCGCGAGCGCGCGGCGCCGCGCGAGCACGTCGCCACGGCCGTCGCTCGCCTTCGCGAGGTAATCCCACCAGTCCGGCTGCTCGGGGTCCGCCTGCGCCTGGGTGCGCGCGAGCGCCTGTGCGTCGGCGAAGCGGCGTGCGGCGATCAGCGCCTGCAGGTGCGCGACGATCGCCGCATGCGACGCCGGCCAGCGCCGCTGCGCGAGCGCCGCGAGCCGCACCGCGTCGTCGGTCCGTCCCGCGCGGCGGGCGATGTCGGCCGCAAGCACGTCGAGGCTCGGCGAACTCGTCGCCGGATCGTCCGCGCGCCGCTCGCGCGCGTCGAACGCGGCGCGCGCCGACGCGAGCGCCTTGTCGGCCGCATCGTACTGGCCGAGCAGCGTGTTCGCGAGCGCGATCCCGTACGCGTTCGCCGCGACGTTCGGTGCCGTCCGATCGTCGAGCTCGAGCTGCATCCGGCGCGCCTCGGCCGCGATGTCGTTCGGCGCGCGGTTCTGCAGAATGCGCAACCGCGCGCGCACGAAGCCATATTCGGCCGACTGGTGCGGCTGCCGATACGGCGCGCGGCGTGCGCGATCCTCCATGTCGGCGATCCGCTCGCCCGTCAGCGGGTGCGTGCGCGCATAGGCCGGCACGCCCGCGTCGCCCATCGACGTGCGCTCGAGCCGTTCGAAGAAGCCCGGCATCCCGTACGGGTCGTAGCCGGCACCGGCGAGCAGCTGGAACCCGACGCGGTCGGCTTCGCGCTCGGCCGACCGCGAGAAGCGCAGCTGGTTGTCGACCGCATAGGCCTGCCCGCCCATCGCGATCGCGCTGCCGAGATCGCCGCTGCGCGCGAGCACGCCTGCCAGCACGCCGAGCAGCATCGTCGCGAGCGCGGTGTAGCCGGTCTTCTCGTTCGCGCCGATCATCCGCGCGATGTGCCGCTGCAGCACGTGGCCCATCTCGTGGCCGACCACCGATGCGAGTTCGGATTCCGTCTGCGTCGTGACGACCAGCCCGCTGTTGATGCCGATGAAGCCGCCCGGCATCGAGAACGCGTTGATCTGCGGATCGCGCACCGGGAACAGTTCGAAGTCCGGCATGTAGCCGCCGATGTAGCGCGCCGCCGCAGCCGCCGCGAGCCGCTTCGCGATCGCGTTCAGGTAATCGCGTGCGAGCCAGTCGTCGAGATAGTCCGGATCGCGCCGCACCTCGCGCATCACGCGCTCGCCGAGACGGCGTTCGGCCTGCGGCGTGAGCGAACCGCCGGAGCCGTCGCCGAGGTCGGGCAGCTCCAGCGTGCGCAGCGGCGCGCGCAGGCTCGCGCCGGGCGCGGGCGCGGACGCGCCGTCCGCGCCGGCAAACCGGCTTTCCGCGCCGCCGTAGGTGCCGAACACGCCGGTCGCGATGCCCGACGGCACCGTGGAGATCGACGGCGAGGCGCCGGTCGCCGGCTCTAGCGGCAGCGCGGAGGTGCGCTGTGCATGGCCGCTCGGCGGCAGCACGAGCGCCGCCGACAGCAGCACGGCAAGCAACTGTTTGACACGCATGGCAGGATGAAAGCGACGCCGCACCGCGCGCCGGGCGCGCATTGCGGCGTGTGGTCTGAATATTCGGGTCATTGTACCGGCGACATCGCAACTGTCCCGTGCGGCAAGTGCGCCATCTGCGCGCCCGGTGCCGCGAAGGCCACTGCTATGATAGGCGCCCGTTGAAACGTTGGATCGGATCGGGGTGCAGAGAGGGATTCGGCGCCCCAGCCGGTCACGAAGCAGGATCGGGTGACGTGCTCGCGCGCGCGCACGCCGTTCCACTGGAGCAAGACATGTCAGGACTGACCCATTTCGACGCTGCCGGCCACGCCCACATGGTCGACGTCGGCGGCAAGCAGGAAACGCAACGCATCGCGATCGCGCGCGGCACGATCCGGATGCTGCCGGCGACCTTCGCGCTGATCCGCGACGGCAAGGCGAAGAAAGGCGACGTGCTCGGCGTCGCGCGGATCGCCGCGATCCAGGGCGCGAAGCGCACCGCCGACCTCATTCCGCTGTGTCACCCGCTCGCGCTGACGCGCGTGGCCGTCGACTTCGAACTCGACGATGCGCTGCCGGGCGTGCACTGCGTCGCGCAGGTCGAGACGTTCGGGCGGACCGGCGTCGAGATGGAAGCGCTGACGGCCGTGCAGGTCGGGTTGCTCACCGTGTACGACATGTGCAAGGCGGTGGATCGCGGGATGGTGATCACCGAGGTGAGCGTCAGGGAGAAGCGCGGCGGGAAGTCGGGGGACTGGAAGGCGGAGGATGTCGCGGGCTGAGCGGCCCGGGCCTGGTCGATCCGGCCTGAACCACCCACGCCCGACCATTGCCCGACCGGATGACGTGCACGCCCTGCCCCGTCAGGCCGATGCGCCGACCGCATTTGAAATGTCGTTGAAAGGCAAATTCGAGATAGCTGGCGTTTATCTCATACAATTGGCGGATTCCGCACGGGAGAGCGTGCGACCCAGCACAAAAAAAGCGAGCACGGGTGATGAATTCGCAAGCATTGAGAAACGCACGGCTGGCCGGGCCGATCCAGGACGAACGACTCGTCCAGCTAGAGACGCCGCTCGGCCCTGACGTCCTGCTGCCCCATCGCATCAAGGGACGCTCCCGGCTCGGGCGTCATTTCGAGTTCACCGTCGACGCCGTGTCGGTGTCCGACGACATCGAGCTCAAGAAGCTGATCGCACAGCCCGTCACGCTGCGAATCCAGCAGGCCGACAAGTCGTACGCGCCGCACCACGGGTACGTGCACGCTGCCCGCCGGCTCGGGTCGGACAGCGGCCTCACGCACTACCAGATCGTCTTCGCGTCATTCCTGCACTTCCTGAAGTTCCGCCGCGACCAGCGCATCTGGCAGGACAAACCCGCCGACGAGATCATCGCCGACGTCCTGAACCAGCACCCGCAAGCCAGGGGCTGCTTCGAATTCAGGCTCTACCAGCCGCTGCCGTCCCGCTCGTTCTGCATGCAATACGAGCACGACTGGAACTTCGTGCACCGCCTGCTGGAATCGGAAGGCCTGTACGGTTTCTGGGAGCAGGCGCAAGACGGCAAGTCGCACACGCTCGTCGTCGTCGACCGGATCGACGCGCTGCCCGCGCTGTCGCCGCCGACCGTGCGCTTTCATCACGCCGGCGCACGCGACGAGGCCGACACGCTCGTCCAGTTCTCCGGCACGCGCACGCTGCGCAGCGTCGAGCGTACGACGCGCACGTTCGACTACAAGCAGCCGCCCACCGCGTCGAATCCGAAGGCGACTCATCTGCCGACGATCGCGAACCAGGGCGACCTGCCGCAGCAGCTCGAAGTCTACGAATACACCGGCGCCTACACGTACCCCGAACAGTCTCGCGGCGACCATCTGTCGAAGCTCTGGATGGAGCAGCAGGAGTCGCTTGCGAAGCGTTTTCACGGCATCGGCGGCGTCCGGCGCATGGATGCGGGACGCACGTTCGAGCTCGCCGATCACCCCGAACACGACAAGGACGACGCGGGCCAGCGCCGCTTCGCGGTGATCGAGACGGCCTGGCTGATCGCCAACAACCTGCCCGTCGCCGACCGACAGGCCGGGTTCCCGCACAGCCTGCAGGCCGACATCGGCGCGCTCGTGCGAGCCGGCGGCACGGATCTGTCGTACGTCCGGCATCCGGACGGCAGCGAGGGTATTTTCCAGGTCAGCATCGAGGCGCAGCGCACGACGGTGCCGTTCCGCAGCCCATTCGAGCACGCGAAACCGCCGATGCATCTGCAATCCGCGATCGTCGTCGCACCGCAGGGCGAAGAAGTCCACACCGACGCGCTCAACCGGGTCAAGGTCCGATTCCATTGGGATCGCCTGAACGACGGCGACGAGAAGGCGTCGTGCTGGCTGCGTGCCACGGCATCGGATTCCGGAAACGGCTATGGCGCCGTTCATCCGCATCGCAGCGGCGAGGAAGTGCTGGTCGACTTCCTCGGCGGCGACTGCGATCGTCCGATCATCGTCGGCAAGGTCTACAACGGTGCGACGAGCCCGCAATGGCACAGCAACGGCATCCTGTCCGGTTACCGGTCGAAGGAATATGCGGGTGCCGGCTACAACCAGCTGGTGCTCGACGACGCGACGTCGCAGAACCGCGTACACCTGTACAGCAGCCAGGCCAACACGCACCTGCACCTGGGCTACCTGATCGACCACACGGGCAACGATCGCGGCAGCTATCTCGGCAACGGCTTCGACCTGCGCTCGGATGCATACGGCGCGGTGCGCGCGAACCGCGGGCTGTACGTCACGACGCACCCGAAGCAGCCGGCAAGCCAGCCGCTCGACGTGAAGGAAACGCAACAGCAGCTCGTCCGCGCGGAAGGCCTGATGGAAACGATGTCGGAGGTCAGCGCGCAGCATCAGGGGGAGTCGCTCGACCCCGGCCACACGGCGCTGAAGCAGTTCAGCGATGCGACGCAGAACAGCGTGAGCGGCAGCACCGCGGGCGGCAGGACCGCCGGCGGCGGCACCGGCACGGCCAACGCGTTCAAGGAGCCCGTGATGCTGTTCGGCAGCCCGGCCGGCATCGCGCTGTCGACGCAGCAGTCCGTGCAGTTCGCCGCGGACCGGCACGTCAACCTCGTCAGCGGACAAAGCACGCACGTCGCGGCCGGCAAGTCGCTGATCGCGAGCGTCCTCGACCGGATCAGCCTGTTCGCGCAGAACGCAGGCATGAAGCTGTTCGCCGGCAAGGGCAAGGTGGAAATCCAGGCGCAGGCGGACAACATCGAACTGACCGCGCAGAAGGCGCTGAAACTGGTGGCGGCCACGCAGTCGATCGAAGGCGCGGCAGCGAAAGAAATCCTGCTGACTTCCGGCGGCGCCTACATCCGCATCGCGGACGGCAACATCGAGGTGCACGCGCCCGGCAAGATCGACATCAAGGGTGCGCAGCACCTGTTCAACGGCCCCACGCACCTGTCGCAAACCATGCCGACGCTGCCGAACTCGAGCGGCAACTACGACCAGGCGTTCATCGCGCACTGGGCCGGCACCGACATTCCGGTCGCGAATACGCGATACCAGATGTTCTCGAACGGCACGCTGATCTCGGAAGGCGTCACCAACGCGGCAGGCGAGACCGGGCTCACGCAGAGCCACGTGCCGCACGACGTCGTCGTCAAGTTCTTGGGGAAATCGAATGGCTGACGTGCAACAGAAGGACAACGTGCTGGGTACCGGCGCGGGGATGCTGACGCCGACGGGGTACAAGGATCGGCCGAAGGTGGCGATCAATATCTGCGACAAGCATGTGACGCCGGCGGCGGATTCCATCGTTGGTACTTGCCCGTTCTACTACCTGCCGCTTCACGGCGAATACTGGGAAACGGTAGAGAAGGTCAGCGTGTCGAGCGCATGGGAGACCGTGAAGAAATTCGCAACGTCATGGGATCCGTGGAAAGACAAGAAAGTCGTCCATGAACTGCTGCATCGGCGAGAGGAACTGATCAAACCGAAAAGCACCGATTCGGACTGGTCCCGCCACGGTAATTTCATGATGCGCCATATCGGGTGCGGGCATAAGCCGCCCGATTACTATGTGAGTTACGGCTACTACTATTGCTCGGATTACGGCGCCAATCTCTATCCCGCCCTCACGATAAAAGGAAAGAAATGGCTGGATAACGCGCGCTGGTGGCTTCAGAAATACATCGAGATCGGGCTGTATCAGAACATGCAGGGAAACCAGATCGCATTCAATAGCGCGAAACCGGGAAACGGCAAGCTCTCGATGCAGGTGAAGCGATACGAACTGGAACTGGACAAGGGCGGAGATACGTTCAAGACCTTCGCCTTTGTCACTCACCCATTGGCGTATCTGGACGGAGGGCTGGCCGGCCTGCCGGTCTCGGATCTCATCAAGATCGGCAGGCGGCCGAACATCGAGGAATGGGCCGACGGGCGCACGCGCAAACAGGCAATCGACGCGGGCATTCCCGTCGCCAAGGCAAAGGCGCGCGAATGGAGCAAGGACGCGGTCGACAAAGCCCGCGAGTGGGGCTCGGACGCCACCGACAAGGCGCGCGAGTGGGGTTCGGACGCCGCCGACAAGGCACGCGAGTGGGGTTCGGATGCGGCCGACGAAGTTAATCGCGCGCTCGAACGTTTGCTGAAAAAGTGACATGCGAAAACACAAGCGCTGGAAATGGATCGCCGGTGGCCTCGTTGCCCTGGCCATTGCAACATACGGGTACGTAAATATGACGACGGGCTGGGAGACGATTTCGACAAGCTTCATGCGGGACGACGCGCCGTATGGCGGCGGCAACTTCCGCATCAAGGGCAACGACGTGATGAGCGTCAAGCTCGCCAATCCCGAAGTGACGTTCAAGCCGCAGGCCGAATCGAACGAGCCGCAGCGGCCCGAGCCGACCGAAGCATGGATGAACGACACCGGCGAGTTGCTGAACCGCATGACGATCAGCTTCTTCCGCGGCACGATCGACGGCGGGATGAAGCGCCATTTCCAGCAGGTTGGCCAGGAGGCCGCCTGGTGGTACTCGCCGGACTGGACCGTTCAGTTCATCAGCACGTCATGGATGAACTACAAGGCTCCCGAGGCGCACGGCGGCAACGCGCCGCAAACCACCAGGCTGTGGAAATCGAGCAATGGCGGCCAGACATGGTCGCAACTTCAATGGCCCGAAAACCGGAACATCGGCCGCCTGCTCTTTCTCGATCCGCAGCGTGGCTACGCGGCCGGCTGGGGCCCCCGCATATGGCGGACCGCGGACGGCGGAAACACGTGGCAGGCGATCGACGTGCCGGCCGATGCCCACAGCGGCAGCGACACGCGCCAGGATTTCAATGCAATCAGCCTCGGCCCGGACGGGGTTCTGCGGATCGCCTACTACGTCGCACAGACTGCCGAAGCGCCGGGTCACAGCGTGGTCGATCGGCTCGACTGGGGGCAGCACGCATTCGTGACGGATACCGTGCTGCCAGGCCAGGTCGTCACTGCGCTCGACACCACGCCACCCACGCCGGGATCAGGGTCACGTTATTCGTTGTACACGCTGTCGCATCTCGACAAGCCGCAAAACGGCGAGGGTCCCGACAACGGCCGCCGGACGGGCGCCATTTCCACGTGGACGAACGACCATCCCGAGGCCGTGCAGCAACTGCGCACGTTCGACGAGAAGCTCACGCTCGACAGCATGAGCATCGGTCGCAACGGCCTCCTGCTCGTCTATGCGACCGATCCGAACTCCGGAAGCGGCGGCACCGGCGGCGGCGCACCGGTCGACCTGACGTTCAGCAGCACCGACGCCGGCAAATCGTGGAATAAAACGACCGACAAGACCGCACAGGGCGGCTACTTCGACGCGCAGACCAACACGCTGTACTGGCTGCATGCCTATACGCTGAAGAAACGGACCTTCTGAAGCGCGCACCGGAAGCCTCGGTGGCCGGCCCTCGCTGCGGCTGCGCAATCGCGAGCCGCAGCGAACTGTCTCGCGTACGACGGCCCTGGCCGCACACGCATCAGCGGCCACGGTGCCTCGCGTCACTCGCCGCGACGCGGCTCGAACACGAACGGTTGCGTGAGCAGGAACGGATTCGCGGTTGCGCCGGTCTGCGCGCAGGTCGCATGCGTCATCGCGTCGACGGCCGCGCGGTCTGCCGCGGCATTGCGGCTGCTGGTCGTCACGGTGACGTTCTGGGCTTCGCCCGAGGTCGTCATCAGCGCGCGCACGAGCACGGTGACGGGACGCGTGAGCGGCTTCGCGCCATCCGGGTAGACGGCGCGCGGAATGCGGCAGGTCAGCTTGCTTTCCTGCGACGACGACAGCATCGCGCAGCCGGAAAGCAGCACGGCGACGACAGGCAGGATCAGGATGGTCGAGCGAAGAGCCATGGTCGAATATCGTTCTTGAGTACTGTTGCGGACGATTGCCGCGCCGGCCGACATCGTCCGGCCGCATCGCGTGCATCGCCCCGCGCCGCGGCCATCGGACCGGCGCCCCGTTGCGGCCGCACGACCGACGGTTGCCCGGTCGCGATCCTGCTGCGCGGGTTCCCGGAAATCCGGGGGCAGCGTTCGTGCCGGCAGCCCGCTCCGGGCGGCCATGCACGCGAACGCTTTCGCGCATTGTGCACGCGCCGCCTCGCGCGTGGCGGCGATTTGACAATGGTTGACGCGAATCGCGCCGTATCCGGCGGGCATCCATTCTTCGCGGGAAGCAATCGCCGCACCGTCCCGGGCCGCCATCGCTCCCCTGCTCCACCGCAATCCGACCGACGCCGGGATTCCCCGCCCGGCGCCGCGCGGCGTCACTCCGAATCGTCGTCCGAGTCGTCGTCGTCCGCGTCGGCCGGGACTTCTCCGTACTTCGCGACCACCGCCGCCTTGAACGCCTTCAGCGCCGGCTGCTGGTCGCACAGCTTGTACAGCAACCCAAGCTGCTGCGGCCAATCCTTCAACTCCTTCGCGAACACATGCAGGCGCGCAACCGTATCGAACGCGTCGGCGTCGCGGCCGGCCAGCGCCTGCAGCGCCGCATAGCGGCGCAGCACCGTCTCGCCGGGCAGCAGCGCGATCGCGCGCTCGTGCGCGATGAGCTTGAGCGGCAGGTTGTCCGGCGAAATCGTCAGCAGCGTGGCCGCGCCGTAATCGCCCCACGCGCCGAACAGCAGCGACGGCGCGTCGCGGTACTGCGCGGCCGGTTCGCTGCCGTAGTACAGCACTTCCGCGCGCTGGTAGTCGCGCAGCACGGGCACTGCCGCCAGCACGCCGCCGACCGACAGCACCGCGAACAACCCGAACGCCGCGCGGCCCGGCAGGATACGCAGCGGCTTCACGTCGAGCAGGCCGATCACGAACATCGCCGGCAGCAGGAAGAACATGTATTGCTGCGGATATTCGACGAGCGCATGCATCAGCAGGATGCCGATCAGCGCGAGGCCGAACACCCGCGTGCTCGACTGCGGCGCGCGCACCGCGCGCACGAACCACGTCACGAGCGCGACGACGAGCACGCCGAGGCCGACGAGGCCGGACTTCGCGAGCAGGTCGATGAAGATGTCGTGCGAGTTGTTCGCGATCTCGACACCGCCGAGCGTACGCACGAGCGCGAACTGGTGCGACGGGAATTCGCCCCAGCCGACGCCGAGCAACGGATGCTCGCGGAACATCGCAAGCCCGTACTTCCACAGCGCGAGGCGCGGCGCGATCTGCCCCGCGTCGCGCATCCGGTCGGCCGCCGACTCGGCGAGCCCCAGGTGGAAGTGCACGTTGGCCCAGCGCACCGCGACGTTCACCGCGACGAAGATCACCGCGAGCGCGACCGGCATCAGCCATGCGCGGCGGTTGCCCGGCGCGCGGCGCGACTCGAGCCATGCCATCCAGAAACCCGCGACGACCAGCACCGCGACCTGCAGCCACGGGCCGCGCGACACCGTCAGCGCGAGCCCGACCGACAGCGCGATCGACAGCGCGAGCCACGCCCATGCCGCGAGCCGGCGCGTCTGCGCCAGATACAGCGCGCCCGCGAGCGCGAACGCGATGTAGGTCGCCAGGTGGTTCGCCTGCGCCATGTTGCCGTACGGGCGGCGATCGACCGCGATGTTGTACACGACGACGAACGGCGACACCGCGGACTCGAGATGGAACAGCTGAACGATCTGGCTCGCGACCGCGAACACCCCGCCGACGAGCAGCGCGCCGGACATCATTCGCGCGACGGCTTCGGCGAGCCCCTCGCGCGCGAGCGTGTAGCCGGCCTGCATCGCGACCAGCGCGGCGGCCAGATAGCCGACCGCCAGCCAGTTCATCGACGGCACCTTCAGCGGCATCAGCGCGACCTGCGCGATCAGCACCGCCGCGAACCCGAGCGGCGCGACGAACGCGGCCGGCGCGGCGAACGGCTCGGCCGGGCGGCCCGTGCGCGCGAGCAGGACGACGGAGAGCCCCACCAGCAGATACAGCACCAGCGCGGCAAATTCTGAATAGAAGGTTGGAATCGGATACGTGTGATTCGTGATCGAGTACGGCACGATCAGGGCGACAGCCAGCGCAACGAGCGGCAACGAACGGGAAAAAGTAGAAGGCATGAGCGAACCGGATGTCAGCAACCGGCGCACTATACAAAACTTTCCCCGCTCTGTGCGGGCCCGTCGCACCGTCACCCGACGCGGCGCGACCGGTGCGACCGGCGCAACCCGCCGGCACGGCGGGCGCCGTGCCGTGCACGCGGCCCCGCACTGGCCGGCATGCCCCCGCCCCTACGCGCGGCATTCCGCCGGCGCATATTTCGCGGGCAACGTCGCGGCCTCCGCCGGTAGCGGGCCCGCGCCCGGCGCCGGGAGCGACGACGCAGCCTTGCCGGCGGCAAAGCACTCCCATGCGATCGCCCCGGCCTGCATCGTGCCCTTTTTCAGCGGTACGCGCGCGGTCGGCGTATCGGCCTTGTCCGGCGCGGACGGCACGAGGACGAGCGTATTCGCGCCGGCCGCGGCGACGCGGGCGGTAAACGCCACCGTGATCTGGCCCGTGTCGCCGTCGATGACGACGGATTCGACGTTGCGGGTGGCGGCCGGCGGGCTGTAGCCGCCGTCGAGGCCCGCGCCGCTCGCGGCATTGTCGGCGACCGCGAGCCGCGCGGACGACGCGAGCGCGAGCCCCTCGCCGACGCGCGAGCGCGCGAGGTAATCCTGGTACGCGGGAATCGCGTAGGCCGCGATCACGCCGACGATCGCGAGCACGATCATCAGTTCGATCAGCGTGAAGCCGGCCGGCCGCCAGCGCGGCGCCGGCCGGCGCGCGCGCCGCAGATCGGCGGCGATGCGACGGAAGAGGGAAACGGAAAAGGCTTCGAACATGACTGGCTCCGGAAACGAAAAACGCCTGCCGGATCAGGCAGGCGTTTCGATCGTAGCCAGCGGGCCGCGGCCCCGGCAGTCGGCCGGACGGCCAACGTCAATGCGCGCGCGGGACGCCGCGGCGGCGCCGGAGCGCGTAACCCGCGGTGACGACGAACAGCGCGCCGGCGATGCTCGCGCCGTAGATCGCGGCCTGCGTATCGAGTACCGGCCAGCGGTCGCCGACCGGGTCGTGCACCATCAGCCCGCCGGCGATCCAGCCCAGCAGCCCGGCGCCCAGCGCGACGACGACCGGAAAGCGGTCGAGCAGCTTCAGCACCAGCGTGCTGCCCCACACGATGATCGGCACGCTGACGACGAGCCCGAAGATCACCAGCGCCAGCCGGTGCGACGGATCGGCCTGCTCGGCCGCGCCGGCGATCGCGATCACGTTGTCGAGGCTCATCACGGCGTCGGCGATCACGATCGTCTTCACCGCGTCCCACAGCCGGTCGGCCGGCTTCACGTTGTCGTGCGCATCGGCGTCCGGCGCCATCAGCTTGACGCCGATCCACAGCAGCAGCAGGCCGCCGCCGAACTTCAGGAACGGCACGTCGAGCAGCACGACCGCGAATGCGATCAGCGCGACCCGCAGCAGGATCGCGCCGGCCGTGCCCCACACGACGCCGCGCAGCCGCTGGTTGGCGGGCAGGTTGCGGCATGCGAGCGCGATCACGACCGCGTTGTCGCCGCCGAGGAGAATGTCGATGATGACGATCTGAAACACCGCGCCCCAGTGGAGCGACGTCAGGAATTCAAGCATGAGCAGTATCGGGTGATCGGGTGCGGGGCAACGGCTGTCGAACAGGCGGCCCGGGTCAATGCCGGGACATGCATCGCGCAGCCCCGGGGCTTACAAATTCATTGCGCGAGCATAACAAAAAACGCCGGCGAAGCCGGCGTTTTTTGCAGGACGAACCACGCGGAAATTACAGCGCCTTCTTCAGCAGGCGACCCATTTCCGACGGGTTGCGCGTGACGGTGATGCCGCACGCTTCCATGATTTCCAGCTTCGCTTCGGCCGTATCCGCACCGCCCGAGATCAGCGCGCCGGCGTGGCCCATGCGCTTGCCCGGAGGCGCCGTGACGCCAGCGATGAAGCCGACGACCGGCTTCTTCATGTTGTCCTTGATCCACTCGGCGGCATTGGCTTCGTCCGGACCGCCGATTTCGCCGATCATCACGACCGCATCCGTATCCGGATCGTCGTTGAACATCTTCATCACGTCGATGTGCTTCAGACCGTTGATCGGGTCGCCGCCGATACCGACTGCCGACGACTGGCCGAGGCCCAGTGCCGTCAGCTGCGCAACCGCTTCATACGTCAGCGTGCCCGAACGCGACACGACGCCGATGCGGCCCTTGCGGTGGATGTGACCCGGCATGATGCCGATCTTCAGTTCGTCCGGCGTGATCGTGCCCGGGCAGTTCGGCCCGAGCAGCAGCGTCTTGCGGCCTTCGCGACGCATGCGGTCCTTCACTTCGATCATGTCGCGAACCGGAATGCCTTCCGTGATGCAGATCGCGAGATCGAGGTCGGCTTCGACCGCTTCCCAGATCGCAGCAGCAGCACCTGCCGGCGGAACGTAGATGACCGACACGGTCGCGCCGGTTTCGGCCTTCGCTTCCTTGACGCTCGCGTAGATCGGAATGCCTTCGAAATCTTCGCCGGCCTTCTTCGGGTTCACGCCCGCGACGAATGCTTCGCGGCCGTTTGCGTATTCACGGCAGGCGCGCGTGTGGAATTGACCGGTCTTGCCGGTAATGCCCTGCGTGATGACCTTCGTGTCCTTGTTGATCAGAATCGACATGTATTTTGACCTCTGTTCGATTGGCGTCGCGTGCAAACCGCGCCGCCATACCTATTCATTGAGCGCGCTTACTTGCCTGCGGCAGCCGCGACAACCTTCTGCGCAGCCTCTTCCATGCTGTCAGCCGAGATGATCGGCAGGCCCGAATCGGCCAGCATCTTCTTGCCGAGGTCTTCGTTCGTGCCCTTCATGCGCACGACGAGCGGCACGTTCAGGTTCACGGCCTTCGAACCGGCGATCACGCCTTCCGCGATCACGTCGCAGCGCATGATGCCGCCGAAGATGTTCACGAGGATCGCCTTCAGGTCCGGGTTCTTCAGCATCAGCTTGAACGCTTCCGTGACCTTCTCGGTCGTCGCGCCACCGCCGACGTCCAGGAAGTTCGCCGGCTCGCCGCCGAACAGCTTGATCGTGTCCATCGTCGCCATCGCGAGGCCTGCGCCGTTCACGAGGCAGCCGATGTTGCCGTCGAGCGAGATGTACGCGAGGTCGAACTTCGACGCTTCGATTTCAGCCGGATCTTCTTCGTCCAGGTCGCGGTACGCGACGATTTCCGGGTGACGGAACAGCGCGTTCGAGTCGAAGTTGAACTTCGCGTCGAGTGCGATGACCTTGCCGTCGCCGGAGACGTTCAGCGGGTTGATTTCAGCCAGCGATGCGTCGGTTTCCCAGAATGCCTTGTACAGGCCTTGCAGGATCGCGCGCGCTTGCGGAATCGATGCGGCCGGCACGCCGATCTTCGCGGCGAGGTCGTCGGCCTGCGCGTCGAGCAGGCCCGTCGACGGCTCGACGATGACCTTGTGGATCAGTTCCGGGTGCTTTTCGGCAACTTCCTCGATGTCCATGCCGCCTTCGCTCGAACCCATCAGAACGATCTTCTGCGAGATGCGGTCGACGACGAGGCTGACATACAGTTCCTGCTTGATGTCGGCGCCTTCTTCGATCATCAGGCGGTTGACCTTCTGGCCTTCCGGACCGGTCTGGTGCGTGACGAGCTGCATGCCGAGGATCTGGTTCGCGTATTCGCGGACCTGCTCGATCGACTTCGCCACCTTCACGCCGCCGCCCTTGCCACGGCCACCCGCGTGAATCTGAGCCTTCACGACCCAAACCGGGCCACCGAGCTCTTCTGCCACCTTGACGGCCTCGTCAACCGAGAACGCCGGCTTGCCGCGCGGTACCGCGACTCCGAATTTCCGCAGGATTTCCTTACCCTGGTACTCGTGAATCTTCATGCGTGATTCCCTTCAGTCTGAGAGTTGGATGAAATGTCGCTTAAGACGCTTCTTCGAATGATTTCCGTTCATTCCTTCGTGCTGCCCTCACCGGGCAGATCCGGCCGAAGCGGGCCGTACCACCGCGGGTAGTACTGCCGCACGACCTCGCCGTCGAACCGCAATGCCCGGCAGCGGCCGAGCTGGAAAGGCGGCTCGACATGCTCGCCGTCATGGTCCGGCCCTTCGCCGCCCTCTTCGCGCACGTTCCACACGTCACCGGCGAACGCCTGGATCGCTGCCGTCGGCAGCACGGCGCACAGTTCGGTCAGATGGGAACAGCCCGCGACGCCGGCGAGCAGCCGGTTCGCGTTGCGGCGGAAATTGCGGAAGAGGTTGAGCCCGATGAGGGCCCGATAGGCGGGAGGGGCGGATTGACAGTGACCGGGATAGGGAACCCACTCCGAAGACGCTTCGGCGTCGACGACATTGAGGTCACGATCGATGGTCACGCGCAGCCAGAGTTCGTGGATCGGCAGGCCCTGGGGCCGGATGCCCGACGCAAGCGCGACATCGCGCGGCTTGTGGTCGGTCAGGCAGGCTTCGATGTCCCACAAGCCGTCGTCGCGCTCGTAGGCTTCCGCTCGGATTGCGCGTCGATGTCGCAACTGACGGGGCACGGGCTCGGATAGCGGCATGCTGGAGGTTGAGGCCGAAGAGGAAAACCCGTGGATTTTAGCATATTGGGTATTTGAGGCATCCGGCCGCGACGGCGGGTATTCCCGCCTGTCCGGAAACGGTTGCATTGCAGCAAAATCGCGCGCAGCGCGCGCGACCGAAGCGGTCAGTCGTCGATCGGGAAATCGTCGCCGACCTTCAGCAACTTCACGATGGTCGCGCTCGAAAAGCCGCGCGCGGCAAGGAAGCGCGCCTGCTTCGCGCGCTCGGCGGGCGTTTGCGGCAGTGCACCGAATTTCTTGCGCCAGACGGCCTGCGCGCGGGTCCACTCGGTCTCGCGCAACTGCGCATTCACTTCCTCGACGAGGTTGTCGCCGACCGCATGGCGCTTCAGTTCGCTGACGATGCGTGCGACGCCGACGCGCGATGCGCGGCGATGCACGAGGCTCTCGGCAAAGCGTGCATCGGACAGCCAGCCTTCCTGTTCCAGCGCATCGAGCACCGGCTCGACCGATTCGTCCTCGCCGACGTACGGCGCGAGCTTGCGCGCGAGTTCGGCGCGGCTGTATTCGCGCCGTGACAGATAGCCGAGTGCGCGGCCCTTCAGCGAACGTGGCGGTTTCGACGACTTGCGCCCGGTGGCGCCGGCCTCGTCGCCGGAAGCAGCGCTGCCTGAACCGCCGGCCGCACGGCGTGTGCGACGCGGATGCTGGCTGCTGCGCGTATACACATCTTCCTTGACCGACGCCGCCGCATCGGCTGCGCGCTCGCCCGGGAAACCGACACCGGACACGCGACGGCGCGACCGGTCGTGCGCGTCGAACGATTCGTCGTCGTCGAACGGATCGACCGGTGCGGTGATCTCAAACGAAACGAGGGCATCGTCGGATGCCCTCGTCGCGGTGCGGTGCGCGGACTGACTGCCCGCGCCCCGCCGGTCGGCACCCGAGGACGCGGCTCGCCGGCCGGAGCGGCCCGCCGTGTCGGGCGCGTCGCTCGGGTCCGGTTCGCCAGCGTGACCTCGGCGCCCGACCATCACTCTTCTTCGTCCATCGCCTCGGCTTCGTCGACTACGCCATCGGGCATCGCGGCAACGCCGAGCGACTCGCGAATGCGGTTTTCGATCTCGCGGGCGATTTCCGGGTTCTCGCGCAGGAATTCACGCGCGTTGTCCTTGCCCTGGCCGATCTTCTCGCCGTTGTAGCTGTACCAGGCGCCGGCCTTGTCGACGATCTTCGCCTGCACGCCGAGATCGATGATCTCGCCCTGGCGCGAAATGCCTTCGCCGTACAGGATGTCGAAGATCGCTTCGCGGAACGGCGGCGACACCTTGTTCTTGACGACCTTCACGCGGGTTTCGTTGCCGATCACCTCGTCGTTCTTCTTGATCGAGCCGATCCGGCGGATATCCAGACGCACCGACGAGTAGAACTTCAGCGCGTTGCCGCCCGTCGTGGTTTCCGGGTTGCCGAACATCACGCCGATCTTCATCCGGATCTGGTTGATGAAGATCACGAGGCAGTTCGTGCGCTTGATCGTGCCGGTCAGCTTGCGCAGCGCCTGCGACATCAGGCGAGCCTGCAGGCCCGGCAGCGAATCGCCCATCTCGCCTTCGATTTCCGCCTTCGGCACGAGCGCCGCGACCGAGTCGATGACGATCATGTCGATCGAGCCCGAGCGCACCAGCGCGTCGGTGATTTCGAGCGCCTGCTCGCCGGTGTCCGGCTGCGAGATCAGCAGCTCCGGCACGTTCACGCCGAGCTTCGCTGCATATTGGACGTCGAGCGCGTGCTCGGCGTCGATGAACGCTGCGGTGCCGCCCAGCTTCTGCAGCTCGGCGATGACCTGCAGCGTGAGCGTGGTTTTACCCGACGATTCCGGACCGTAGATCTCGACCACCCGGCCGCGCGGCAGACCGCCGACGCCGAGCGCGATATCGAGACCCAGCGAGCCCGTGGAGACGACCTGGATGTCTTCGGCCGCTTCGCCGTCGCCCATCCGCATGATCGACCCTTTGCCGAACTGCTTCTCGATCTGCGCGAGTGCGGCCGCCAGCGCCTTGCTCTTCTCGGCGGTCATCCCGGAGCCCTTCTTGCTATCTTCCATGAATCGTCCTTTGCTATGATGAGCAGCGTCTGTCAGAGGCGCGCCCGCTTTCAAGCGCTGCCCACGAATGCAGACACTGTATAAAAAAACAGTGTTTTATGCAAGCCCGCAATGCAGGCTGCGTTGTACACGGATAACTTCGGAGACAGCCGCGCCGGCGCGCACGCCCCGCCGGCCATCGGTCAGCAACATGCGAATTCTCATCGCCGAAGACGACAGCATACTCGCGGACGGCCTCACCCGGTCACTCCGCCAATCGGGCTATGCGGTCGACCACGTGAAGAACGGCATCGAGGCCGATACCGCGCTGTCGATGCAGTCCTTCGACCTGCTGATCCTCGATCTCGGGCTGCCCAAGATGTCCGGGCTCGACGTGCTGAAGCGCCTGCGCGCGCGCAATTCCAACCTCCCCGTGCTGATCCTGACCGCCGCCGACAGCGTCGACGAGCGCGTGAAGGGGCTCGACCTCGGCGCGGACGACTACATGGCCAAGCCGTTCGCGCTCAACGAGCTCGAGGCGCGCGTGCGCGCGCTGACCCGGCGCGGCGCGGGCGGCGGCCCGACCGTCGTGCGCCACGGCTCGCTCGCGTTCGACCAGGTCGGCCGCATCGCGTATGCGAACGAACGCGTGCTCGATCTGTCCGCGCGCGAACTCGGACTGCTCGAGGTGCTGCTGCAGCGCATCGGCCGGCTCGTGTCGAAGGAGCAGCTCGTCGACCATCTGTGCGAATGGGGCGAGGAAGTCAGCAACAACGCGATCGAAGTGTACGTGCACCGGCTGCGCAAGAAGATCGAGCCGAGCGGCGTGCGGATTTCCACCGTGCGCGGCCTCGGCTACTGCCTCGAGAAAGTCGCGCCCGCGGCGCCAGCCGACCCGGCCGCGCCCCAGCCCGCGGCGGCCGGCACGCCGCTGCGCTGAACCCGGCCGTCGCCGCGATGGCCACGCCGGCCCATTCCCGCCATCCGACCGGCGAGCCATCGTCCGCCGCCGACGCCGTGCGCGACGCGCGCTACGAGAACCCGTTCGCGCCGCCCGACGAAACCGATACGCCCGAGGCCGCGCGCCCGCGCTCGCTGTTCGGCGAAATCCTCGACTGGATGCTCGCGCCGCTCCTGCTGCTGTGGCCGATGAGCATCGCCGTCACCTATCTCGTCGCGAAAACGATCGCGAACGGCCCGTTCGACCGCGCGCTCGAGACCAACGCGTACGTGCTCGCGCGGCAGATCCATCCGGTCAACGGCGTCGCCGAGCTGACGCTGCCGCAGCAGACGCGCGACTTCCTGCGCGCGGACAACGTCGACAGCGTTTACTTCCAGGTGCTCGGCACGCGCGGCGAGCTGGTCGCGGGCGAGGCCGACATGCCGCTGCCGCGCGACGAGGACCGCCCGCCGCCGGGCGTCGTCGTGTTCCGCGACGACCTGCTGCGCGGCAACGACGTGCGCGTCGCGTATACGACCGTCGCGCTGCCGGAGTCGAGCAGCACGCAGCCCGTGCTCGTGCAGGTCGGCGAGACGCTCGACAAGCGCAACGCGCTCGCGAACGACATCATCAAGGGCGTGATCCTGCCGCAATTCGTGATCCTGCCGCTCGCGATCCTGCTCGTGTGGTTCGGGCTGTCGCGCGGGCTCGCGCCGCTCAACGCGCTGCAGGCGCACATCCGCGCGCGGCGGCCCGACGACCTGTCGCCCGTCGAGGCGCAGCGCGCGCCGCCCGAGATCGAGCCGCTCGTCACGTCGTTCAACGACCTGCTCGCGCGCCTCGAACAGAACATGGCGCTGCAGAAGCGCTTCATCGCCGACGCCGCGCACCAGATGAAGACGCCGCTCGCGGGGCTGCGCACGCAGGCCGAGTTCGCGTTGCGCCATCCCGTGCCGCCCGACGTCCAACGTTCGCTCGAGCAGATCGCGACGAGCTCCGAGCAGGCCGCCCGGCTCGTCACACAGTTGCTCGCGCTCGCGCGCGCCGAGAACCGCGCGAGCGGGCTGACCTTCGAGCCGGTCGAGATCGGGGCGCTCGCGCGCCGCACGGTGCGCGACTGGGTGCAGGCCGCGCTCGCGAAGCGCATGGACCTCGGCTACGAAGGCCCGGAGGACGACACGCCGCTCGACGTCGACGGCAATCCCGTGATGCTGCGCGAGATGCTCGGCAACCTGGTCGACAACGCGATCCGCTACACGCCCGAAGGCGGCCGCATCACGGTGCGCGTGCGGGCCGAGCCTGCGGCGCGGCGCGTGCATCTCGAAGTGGAGGATACGGGCCCCGGCATCCCGGCCGGCGAACGCGAGCGCGTGGTCGAGCGCTTCTACCGGATCCTCGGCCGCGAAGGCGACGGCAGCGGCCTCGGGCTCGCGATCGTGCGCGAGATCGCCGCGCAGCACGGCGGCACGCTGACGCTCGACGATCACGTCTATCAGAGCGCACCGCGCCTCGCTGGCACGCTCGTGCGCGTCAGCCTGCCGTTGTCGGACACCGCCGCGGATCGATCCTGATACGGGCGGATCCGAACCGCATACCGCCGCATACGCGCCTCGATCGCATCGAAACCGGCGTTTTACCGCCCTGCCGCGACACGATGGGGGCACGAAACGGCCGATTCGGCGCGGGTTAACGTGCAGTCGTTTTGCGCCCGCGAGTCAGTGCGCCGTAAGTTTCCGTGCCAATAATCGTCGACAGGCCCGCCCACCCAAGGCGGCCACACATCTATATCAAGGGACTTGGAGACGATTCATGGCAACGTTAGGCGGGCAAATTTCGCACTCGCCGATGACGGGCGAAGAGAAGAAGGTGATCTTCGCGTCGTCGCTCGGCACCGTGTTCGAGTGGTACGACTTTTACCTGGCCGGCTCACTCGCGGCCTACATCAGCAAGAGCTTCTTCTCCGGAGTCAATCCGACCGCGGCATTCATCTTCACGCTGCTCGGCTTCGCGGCCGGGTTCGCCGTGCGTCCGTTCGGCGCGATCGTGTTCGGCCGGCTCGGCGACCTCGTCGGCCGCAAGCACACGTTCCTCGTGACGATCGTGATCATGGGCATCTCGACCTTCGTGGTCGGCTTCCTGCCCGGCTACGCATCGATCGGCATCGCGGCGCCGGTGATCTTCATCGCGATGCGGCTGCTGCAGGGCCTCGCGCTCGGCGGCGAGTACGGCGGCGCGGCGACCTACGTCGCCGAGCATGCGCCGGCGAACCGCCGCGGCTTCTACACCGCGTGGATCCAGACGACCGCGACGCTCGGCCTGTTCCTGTCGCTGCTCGTGATCCTCGGCGTGCGCACCTTCATCGGCGAGGAAGCGTTCGGCAGCTGGGGCTGGCGCGTGCCGTTCGTCGCATCGATCGCGCTGCTCGCGGTGTCGGTGTGGATCCGGCTGCAGCTGAACGAATCGCCGGTGTTCCTGCGCATCAAGGCGGAAGGCAAGACGTCGAAGGCGCCGCTGACCGAAGCGTTCGGCCAGTGGAAGAACCTGAAGCTCGTGATCCTCGCGCTCGTCGGCCTGACCGCCGGCCAGGCCGTCGTGTGGTACACGGGCCAGTTCTACGCGCTGTTCTTCCTCACGCAGACGCTGAAGGTCGACGGCGCCAGCGCGAACATCCTGATCGCGATCGCCCTCCTGATCGGCACGCCGTTCTTCCTGTTCTTCGGCTCGCTGTCGGACAAGATCGGCCGCAAGCCGATCATCCTCGCGGGCTGCCTGATCGCGGCGCTCACCTACTTCCCGCTGTTCAAGGCGCTTACGCACTACGCGAACCCGCAACTCGAACTCGCGACGCAGAAGGCGCCGATCACGGTCCTCGCCGATCCGGCCGCCTGCTCGTTCCAGTTCAACCCGGTGGGCACGTCGAAGTTCACGAACTCGTGCGACATCGCGAAGAGCGCGCTCGCGAAGGCCGGCCTGAACTACGAGAACGTCGCGGCACCGGCTGGCACGACCGCGCAGATCAAGGTCGGCGATACGGTGATCCCCGCGTATGACGGCAAGGCGGCCGACGCGAAGGCGCAAGGCGCGGCGTTCGACAAGACGCTCGCGTCGACGCTGAAGGCGGCCGGCTACCCGGCCAAGGCCGACCCGGCGCAGCTCAACTGGCCGATGACGATCGTGATCCTGACGATCCTCGTGATCTACGTGACGATGGTCTACGGCCCGATCGCGGCGATGCTGGTCGAGATGTTCCCGACGCGGATCCGCTATACGTCGATGTCGCTGCCGTATCACATCGGCAACGGCTGGTTCGGCGGCTTCCTGCCGGCGACCGCATTCGCGATCGTCGCGGCGAAGGGCAACATCTACTCGGGGCTCTGGTATCCGATCGTGATCGCGCTGGCCACGTTCGTGATCGGTGTGCTGTTCGTCAAGGAGACGAAGGACTCCAATATCTACGCGCAGGATTGAGGTCGGGTAGCGGGCGGCCACCCCGCCCGCTACACTGCCCGAACGGGCCGCCGGCAACTTTTTTCAGGGAAGACGAAAAAAGGTGTTGACAGCCCGGCGGCACATCAGCATAATTCAAGTCTTCGGCGAATTAGCTCAGTCGGTTAGAGCGACGGAATCATAATCCGCAGGTCCGGGGTTCGAGTCCCTGATTCGCCACCAAATGCGAAAAGCCGCTGTTCCGCAAGGATCAGCGGCTTTTTTCATTGCTCCGCGATCCGCGCGCGGCATCCATCGCCCTCCAGCCGACCACGCGGCGCCACGCACGCGACATCCAGCATCCGGTTCGCCCGAGTCGCGCATAGGCACGAGCGACCTCCGTCCTCCTCCTGCCAACCGAAATCCAGCGCCATTCATCACGCCGGGCCCATCCGTTCGGCCTCGCGAATCATCGTCGTCGACTACGTGCGTTACAGTGCGGTTCGAACGCCGAGCACCGACGGGCTCGCGGCCATCCCGATTTGATTCGAACCGAGGCAATCGGATCCGGTCGGCAACACAGATAACAACAATCCCATGACTGAACACAACGAATCGAAGCACGACCAGTCCGTTCGACGTACGCGAAAACCGTGGCTGGTGGCGGGCGTCGCGATCGCGGTCGCCGCATTTTTCGGCGCGCGCTTCATGACGACGCGAGACGATCTGGACAAGCGCACGATCGACGACATCCTGAAAGTCGCGCTCGCGGACAAGAACACCGCGCCAACGGACGCCTGCGTCGGCCTGGCCGGCGCCGAACTACCCGCGGACGTGAACGCGAAGGAATTGCTGAGAGTCGACGGTGTGGTGAGAAAGGACGTGCAGGCGTTGATCAACCGTGGCCTGATTACCGTGAAATTCAACGCGGGCCGGGGCAAGCCGACGATCAGAAATCCGGACTACGAGCCGCATGACACGAATGTCCCGCTGAGCCATATCGAGCTCACGCCGGCCGGCAAGGCGTTCTATCGGTACAGGGAATTCGAGAGCAAGGACGCGTCCGCTCCCGGCGGGAGTGTCCTGTACATGATCAATTTGTTCTGCGCGCACGTGACCTACGGCGGCGTCGAGAAATTCATCGAGCCGATGAAGAATCCGTTCGACGACAATCCGCACCTGGTTTCGTGGGTCAACTTCCTGTGGAAACCGGATCAGCATGCCACGCCGTGGCTGGCAGACCCGGACCTCATGGACTCCCTGTCGTTCTACCCCGAAAAGGATGGCTGGGCGCACAAGGGGATTCTCATCGAACGGGACGACAACGGACACTGGGCGCTCGGCGACAATCCGTACGCGATCCGCTGGTAGACGCACCATTGCGCGGCACGGCTCACCAGCCTGACGACCGATGAAGACGAGACGAGGCGTTCACGACCTCACTCATCTTCATCGTCAACGCCCGGCAGCGTACCGCCGCCCTAAGCGACCACCGCCCCGCGCTGGGCGTCGGGCACCTCCGCCCGCACCTTCCCCCGCCAGTTCTCGCCGCCCTCCAGCGCCGGCGTCGACTCGAACAGCTCCGCGATCCAGTCCGCGAACACGCGAACCTTCTGCGACAGATGCCGGTTGTGCGGATACACGATCGAGATCGGCTTGGGCTTCGGATTGCAATCGGGCAGCACCTCGACCAGCGTGCCGTCGCGCAGGTTCGGCAGCACCATGAACAGCGTCGGCTGGATCATCCCGAACCCTTCGACCCCGCACGTCACGTACGCATCCGAATCGTTCACGGTGACACTGCCGTTCATCCGCACCTCGACCGGCTTGCCCTCGATCATGAACACCCACGGAATCGCCCGCGCGCCGTGGCTCGCGCGGAAATTCACCGCATGATGGTCCGCCAGGTCGGCGATCTCCTGCGGCTCGCCGTGACGCGCGAGATAGTCGGGCGACGCGCAGGTCACACGCTTGAGCATGCCGATCCGCCGCGCGACCATCGACGAATCTTCTAGCGGCCCGACCCGGATCATGCAGTCGATACCCTCCTCGACCGGATCCACGTAGCGGTCCGCCAGGCCGAGGTCGAGCGTGATGTCCGGATAGCGCTGCCGGAAGATCGACAGCGCCGGCAGCACGACGCGCCGCCCGAGCGAACTCGGCATGTGGACGCGCAGCACGCCGCTCGGCTTGCGGTTGCCGGTCTGGAAACTCGCGTCGGCTTCCGCGATCTCCGAGATGATCTTCACGCAGTGCTCGTAATACGCGGCGCCCTCCGGCGTCAGCGACAGCCGGCGCGTCGTCCGGTGCATCAGGCGCACGCCGAGCAGCGCCTCGAGATTCTGGATGATGGTCGTGACCGACGCGCGCGGCATCGCGAGCGTGTCGGCCGCGCGCGTGAAGCTGTTCGCGTCGACCACGCGGGTGAAAACTTCCATTGCCTGGATGCGGTCCATGCTGCGCCCCCTTCGAATCGCCAACGGAACAGAATAAAGCGCGCAACGCGCGCGGCACAAGCCCCCGCCCATTGTTCTCCTCGCCCGAATAGTCGCAGCGTTTCGGACTGGAAAGTGATCGCGATTCGCGCAGTTCCGAACGTCGACGGCTCCGTCCCCGGTTGCCACGCGCGGCATGCTCGCCGCGCACCGGCACGTTATCGCACGAACCGCTCGCGATAGCCCTGCGGCGACACGCCGAGCACGCGCACGAAACTGCGCCGCAGCGTCTCTTCCGAACCGAAGCCGCACCGCGTGGCGATCCGTTTGACGGGCCACGCGGTTTCGCCGAGCAAGCGCTGCGCGGCCTCGACGCGAATCTGTTCGACCGCGCGCGCGGGCGTGCGGCCGGTCCCCGCGCGGTAGTGCCGCACGAAGCTGCGTTCGCTCATGCTGACGCGCTCGGCGAGCGCCGGCACCGACAGGTCGGCCGTCAGGTGCTCGGCGATCCACGCATGCAGTTCGCCGAAACGGTCGTCGGTGCGCTGCATCGACAGCATCGCGCTGAACTGCGCCTGCCCGCCCGGCCGCTTCAGGAACACGACGAGTTCGCGCGCGGCATCGAGCGCGACCGCCCGCCCGAGATCCTCCTCGACCAGCGCGAGCGCGAGATCGATGCCGGCCGTCACGCCGGCCGACGTCCACAGCGCGCCTTCGCGGATGAAGATCGGATCGGGCTCGACGCGCACGTTCGGATAGCGCGCGGCGAATTCGTCGCAGCGCGCCCAGTGCGTGACCGCGCGCCGCCCGTCGAGCAGGCCGGCCTCGGCGAGCAGGAACGCACCGGTGCAGACCGACGCGACACGTCGCGCGCGCTGCGCCTGCTGCCGGACCCAGCGCACCGTGCGCGCATCGCGCGACGCGGCCAGCACGCCCTTGCCGCCGGCCACGATCACCGTGTCGGGCCGCCCGGCCGAGCGCAGCGAATCGGCCATCACGACGAGCCCCGACGACGTCTCGACCGGCCCCGCCTCGGCGGCCACGACGCGCGGCGCATACGGCGCGGGCCGGCCGCGCTCCTGCGCGAGTTCGTTGACGGAGGCGAACACCTGCAGCGGCCCGGTCACGTCGAGCAACTGCGCACGGGGGAACGCGAGGATCAGGATCGAGCGCGGAGCGGCTGGCATGGCGATTGGCTGAAAACGTGGGCGATCTGGCAATTTCGCCAAACACTACGCGCCTAGAATCGATCTGTCCATCGTGCGCCGGCCGCGGCGCCGCCCCTTCCCTTCGGAGTGTTCGCATGACCCTGCATATCGGCTTTCTCGTGTTTCCGGGTGTCCAGCAACTCGATCTCACCGGCCCGCACGACGTGCTCGCATCGCTGCCCGACGCGGCGGTTCATCTGGTCTGGAAATCGCGCGACACCGTCGCGTCGAGCAGCGGCCTCGCGCTCGCGCCGACCTGCACGTTCGACGACTGCCCGCCGCTCGACGTCATGTGCGTGCCCGGCGGAATCGGGATCAACGAGCTGCTGCTCGATGCCGAAACGATCGCGTTCGTGCAGCAGCGCGCGGCCGCCGCGCGCTACGTGACGTCGGTCTGCACGGGCGCGCTGCTGCTCGGCGTGGCCGGCCTGCTGCGCGGCCGCCGCGCGACGACGCACTGGGCGTTTCATGCGCTGCTCGCGCCGCTCGGTGCGGTGCCCGTGCGCGAACGCGTGGTGCGCGACGGCAACCTGATCACCGGCGGCGGCGTGACGGCCGGCATCGACTTCGCGTTGACGATCACCGCCGAACTGGTCGGCGACGAAGAGGCGCAGGCGATCCAGCTCGCGCTCGAATATGCGCCCGCGCCGCCGTTCGATGCAGGCTCGCCGGATACCGCGCCGGCATCGGTCCTGAAGCGCGTGACCGAGCGTTCGGCTGCGGGGCTCGAGAAGCGGAAGCAGACGATCGACGCGGCCTTGCGCGCGATGTCGCGCTGATCCCCGGTACACGGAAACCGGCGCGCGGACGTGCAGCCTGCCCGCGCTCCGCAGCCTTCACATTCACGGACCGGACCTACCGATGAACATCATCCGCAGCACCGCCTTCACCGCACAGCGCGCATGGGGCGCGCTGGACATCGCGAACCTGAACGGCATCACGGTCCGCCTGCACTGGACCGATCAGCCGTACCGGTGGCACGTGAACGACGGCGAGGAAGTCTTTGCGGTGCTCGACGGCCGCGTCGAGATGCGTTACCGCGAAGCAGGCATCGAGCACGCGACGGTGCTCGAAACGGGAGACGTCTTTCATGCGACGGTCGGCACCGAACACGTCGCGCATCCGCTCGGAGAAGCGCGCATTCTGGTGATCGAGACCGCAGGCAGCGTCTGACGACGGGCGGCGCGCCGCGCGCGTCGCACGGAGTCGACGGGCATCAGCCCGAGATGGTGCCCGTCCCCTGCGACGGGATCAGCTTCGGCTGCGGCGCGCACAGGCACTGGCACAGGTCGTGTTCGAGCGCGACGACCTTGCCCATCACGGTCATCGTCCGCTCGCCGCCATCGGAGACGATCACCCCCTGGGTCTTGCACGCGGCGCAGAACACCGGCGCGCCGAGATAGGCAAGCTCGCGGCCGTCGAACGACGAATTGGCGATCCCGTCGAGCACGACGCCGCCGTGATCGGTCGTGTCGCCCTTCAGAATGAATTTGCGGCTCATGGTTCGGCTCTCCCTCGGAAACGCCGCGCAGCGCGGCGTCGGGCCGCGTGCGGGCAGTCGGTATCCGCCCGTCGGTCGCGGGCGTTTCGCGAGGATATCACCGCGCAGCCGCTCGCCGTCTCCCTGATCAGAACTTGTGGCGCATGCCGATCCGCGCCTGGAACTGCCGGTCGTTCGCGGAGGCGCCGGGGCCGTTGATCGCCGCGACCGCCGCATGCCCGGTCGAGTCGGTGCCCGACGCACGCTGGAACACGGCGCTCACGTAGACGTCGGTGCGCTTCGACAGGAAATAGTCGAGCCCCGCGGCAACCTGGTGATACGTCGCGCCGTCGCGGCCGTCCACGCCGCCGCCGCGCGTGTAGTCGTACGCCACGCCGCCGAACAGGTAAGGCGTGAACTGATAGCGCACGCTCGCCTCGGCGTCGTTGAACACCGCGTTGCCGGACACGCCACCCGGATTCGGGCCGGACGACAGATCGCCGAGCTGGCGAAACGACGTGTTCGTGTACATCGCGCCGAGCGTCACCGCGCCGATCGCATAGGTGCCGCCGAGCGCAACGACCTGCAACGTGCGCGCCGACGCATAGCCCGAATACACCGGCGACAGCATGTTGTTGCCCGGCACGCCGCCCACGGTCGGCGCGGGGCTGCCGGTCGTGCCGAAGAACGACACGTTCGGATTGCGCGCATTCAGGTAGCCGGCCGCCACCGCGAGCGGCCCGCGCGTGTAGCCGGCCGTGGCCGACCACACCTGGTTGCGCGTCGTCGCGCCCGCCACGCCGCCGACCCCGTACATCGCGGCGACGCGCAACCCGCCGTAGTCGTTGCTGGTGAACTTGATCGCGTCGTTGGTCGAGTTCGCGTTGTTCACGTTGTCGAGGTCGCCGGGGTGCGCGACCATGTAGCCGCCGAACAGCGCAGCGGCCTCGAGCGGGCCGAGGAAGTCGACGTTGGTGTCGTACTGCCGCCCGAGCGTGACGGTGCCGAGCGGTCCCGACAGCCCGACGAACGCCTTCTTGCCGAAGATCAGCCCGCCCTGCCCGAGCTTGCCGGTGCTCGGATCGAACCCGTTCTCGAGCGTGAAGACGGCCTTCAGCCCGCCGCCGAGATCCTCGCTGCCACGCAGCCCCCAGCGGCTCGCCTGCTGCACGCCGCCGAGCATCCGCAGCGCGGGCTTGCCGCTTGCCACGCCGTTCGCGCCGGTCACCGCGACGTTGCTCGAGTAAGTCAGCCCTTCATCGATAATGCCGTACAGCGTGACGCTGCTCTGTGCGTGCGCCGCACCCGCGATCAGCGCGACGCCCGCGCCTGCCAACAGCCGTTGTTTCATCGAGAGATCTCCATTGCGCGGGTCGAATGGCCAAACGCTGGCGTGCGCGCCCCCCGCAGGCGCGCGGCCTGCCGGCACGGACCGGAACGGTCCGCTATCAGCCGGGAAAAGTGGTCAGCGCAGCGCGTCGGCGACGACGGGCGGCAGCGTCCGGCGACGGCCGGCCGCGACTTCGTACGCATGGCCGAACTGGAGCACGCCCCAGTCGTCGCGGTAGCGGCCGACGATCTGCATGCCGATCGGCAAGCCGGTCGCGGAGAAACCGCACGGCACGGACAGGATCGGCGCCTCGGTCGACGACAGCAGCCAGCACACGCGCATCCAGTCGATGTAGGTCGTGTTCGCGATACCGCGCACATCGGCGGGCACGCGCAGCGCGGCGTCGAACGGCATCACCTGCGTCGTCGGCAGCAGGTAGAACGCATAGCGCTGCATGAACGCACGCATCCGGTCGAACAGCCGTGTCTTGCGCACGAACATGCGGCCGAGATCCGCGGCCGAGAGCGACCGATGCAGCCGGTATTCGTCGAGGAGTTCGGGCTTCAGCGCGGCACGCTGCCGTTCGTCGAAGCCGTCGACCAGCGTGCCGATCATCCAGGCACGCTCGATGCGGAATACTTCTTCGGCATCCGAAAGATCGGGATCGTCGAATTCGACTTCGCAGCCGAGCGACGCAAACACGCGCGCCTGCGCATCGACGGCGCGCCGGATCTCCGGATCGATCGGCACGCCGGGCAAGCCGCGCGACATCGCGATGCGCGTGCCGCGGAAATCGCGTTCGAGCGGCTGCGCGAAGCGCGCGCCCGGCTCCGCGATTTCAGTCGCGGTTTCGCCGCTCGGCCCGGCGATCGCGGACAGCAGCAGCGCGGTGTCGGCGACGTCGCGCGCCATCGGCCCGTCGACGCCGAGCGTCGCCCAGCCGTTCAGGTCCGGCGCGCGCGGCACGCGGCCCGGCGACGGCCGCAGCCCGACCACGCTGTTCCACGCGGCCGGGTTGCGCAGCGAGCCGCCCATGTCGCTGCCGCACGCGAGCGGATTCATCCCGCAGGCGAGCGCCGCGGCAGCGCCGCCGCTGCTGCCGCCCGCGGAACGCGTCAGGTCCCACGGGTTGCGGGTCGCGCCGAACACCGCGTTGAACGTATGCGAGCCGGCGCCGAATTCCGGCGTGTTCGACTTGCCGATCATCAGCGCGCCGGCACTCGCGCAGCGGCGCACGATCAGCGCGTCGTGCCGCGGCACGTGATCGGCGAACAGCGGCGAGCCGAAGGTCGTGCGCACGCCGCGCGTCGCGGTCAGGTCCTTCTGCGACACCGGCAGCCCGTGCAGCGGCCCCAACCATTCGCCGCGCGCCCAGCGTGCGTCGATCTCGCGTGCGCGGGCACGCAGCGCATCGGGATCGACGACAGTGACGAGCGCGTTCACGCGCGGGTTGACCGTCGCGATGCGCGCGAGATGCGCATCGAGCAGGTCGCACGCGCTGATCTGCCGCGCCTTCAGCAGATCGAGCATGGTGCGTGCGGGCAGGTCGCACAGGTCGCCGGCGGCGACGTCGGCCGGCGACGACGAAAACGAAACGGTGGTGGTCATGGGGCGAATGGAAGAAAAGGAAGATCGGTCAGTCATCCTGATCGCTTCGATCGGACGCAAACGCGAGCGCGACGAGCGACAGCACGCCGCAGACGATCACGTACCACGCCGGCGCGGCCGGATTGCCGGTTGCCCCGATCAGCCAGGTGACGATGAACTGCGCGAAGCCGCCGAAGATCGACACGCCGCCCGCATACGCGATCGACAGCGCGGTCGCCCGCGTGCTCTTCGGAAACAGCTCCGCGAGGATCACGCCGTTCGCGCCGGCATTGATCGAGTGCAGCGCGGCGAGCAGCATCACGACCGCGTACATCGTCGCGATCGACGGCACCGCGCGGATCAGCCAGAAGCCCGGCAGGATCAGCACGGTCAGCGCGACACGCGTCCACAGTGCGACGCGCTTGCTGCCGGTGCGGTCCGACAGCCGTCCGCCGATCGGCGCGGCGACGAACATCACCGCACCGGACAGGATTCCGCACCACAGCGCGGTATCCATCGGCAGGTGCAGCACGCGGATCGCGTACGTCGACATGTAATAGAGGACGATGAAGTGCGCCGCGGTGCCGCCGACCACGAGGCCGAGCGCGGTCAGCACGGCGCCGCCGTCGCGCCGCAGCACGGTGCCGAGTACCGCGGACGAGCGCCGCGCGGCCGCGGCCGGCGCGTGCTGCTCGATCGCATTGAAGCGCGCGCGCAGATACAGGCCGACCGGCGCGATCAGCACACCGGCGAGGAACGGCACGCGCCAGCCCCACGATTCGAGCGCGGCGGGGGCGAGGAAATGCGACAGCAGGAAGCCGACGAACGAGCCGGCCAGCGCCGCGGCGCCCTGGCTCGCGAACTGCCAGCTCGTGTAGTAGCCGCGCTCGCCGGGCGGCGCGCGTTCGGCGAGCAGCGACGTCGACACGCCGACCTCGCCGCCGGCCGAAAAGCCCTGCAGCAGCCTGGCGAGCACGACCAGCACGGGCGCCGCGATGCCGATCTGCGCATAGGTCGGCAGAATGCCGATCATCCCGGTGCCGAGCGCCATCGTGACGAGCGTGAGGTTCATCGCCGGCACGCGGCCGAAGCGGTCGGCCACGAGCCCGATCACGACGCCGCCGACCGGCCGCGCGATGAAGCCGACGCCGAACGTCGCGACCGACATCAGCAATTGCTGCTGCGCGGACGCGGCCGGAAAGAACAGTTTGCCGAGCAGCACCGCGAAAAAGCTGAACACGGTGAGATCGAAGAATTCGAGGCCGTTGCCGATCGTGATCGCGACGATCAGCTGGCGATTGGACGGGGATGCGGCAACGTCGCCGACATGCCCGCCGAACATGCTGTCCGCTCGGGGCGCCTTCATGTAGATGAGTCTCCGTACTGGTTATGCGGGTCTGGTGCGCGGCCCGTTCGACGGCCTGCGCATGCAGTCTAGGCATTCAAAATACGCAGCCCGGAGCGACATTTTCCGATCGTGATAACGCCCGGTTATCGCGTGCTTTTCGCGCGCCGCCGCGGTGTAGGATGCGAAGGTCGCCACTGCCGCCGCGCCCTGCCACGCCGTGAAACACCACCAGCTCCGGGCGCTTGCCGCCATCGCCGAACACGGCAGCCTGCGCGCCGCCGCGCGCGCGATCCACCTGTCGCAGCCCGCGCTCACGAAGGCGATCCGCGAACTCGAGCAGGACCTCGGCGTGCCGCTCGTCACGCGCAACGCGCGCGGCGCGCAGCTCACGCGCTTCGGGCAGGCCGTCTATGCGCGTGCGCGCCTGATCCTCGCGGAGATGCAGCACGCGCGCGACGACGTGATCCAGCTTTCAGGCGGCAAGGAAGGCGCGCTCGCGTGCGCGCTGACGCCGCTGATGTCGCTCGGTTTCCTGCCGGCCGCGCTCGACGCGTTTCGGCAGCGGATGCCGACGATCCGCCTCGACGTGCGCGAAGGCTTTCTCGACACGGCGCTGCCGCGCCTGCGCGACGGCTCGCTCGACTTCGTGATCGCGATCGTCGATGCGACGCGGCTGTCACCCGAATTCACGTTCCGGCCGCTGCTCGAATCGGAGCTGATCCTGATGACGCGCGCGAGCAATCCGCTGCGCCACTGCACGTCGCTCGCGCAGCTGCAGGATGCGCAGTGGGTGCTGAACACGTCGCCGGAAAGCATCGGCCGGCTGCTGCAGAACGTGTTCGTCGCGCACGGCTACCGGGCGCCGCAGCCGATCGTCGAATGCACCTCGTTCAGCGCGGCGTTCTCGCTGTCGGTGCACACCGACACCGTGTCGTGCGTGCCGAAGCATTTCATGGAAGTCGACTGGATCCGGGAGCGGATGGTCACGATCAACGTGAAGGAGACGATTCCGACCGTGTCGGCCGGCGTGCTGACGCGCCGCGACGCGCTCAACACGGTCGCGTGCGACTACCTGATCCACTGCTTCGTCGAGGCCGTGCGGCGGCACGATCCCGCGAAGCTTCTGTGGCGATAGCGACGCCGGTCATCTGTACCTCGCCCAGATCCGGCACGTAATCGAGGAAATCGACCGCGTCGAGGAAACGATCGCGTCGATGCACCACGAGCCCAACAACATCGGGCTGATCCGCAACTGGGCGCTCGCCGGCATGGGCATCGCGGTGCTGCCGGACTTCCTCGCCGCACCGGATCTCGCCGCCGGCCGGCTGCGCGAACTGCTCGCCGACTATCGGCTCGAGGAACTCGAGATGAACGTCGTATACCCGAGCCGGCGCCATTTTCCTCGCAACGCGCGGCTTTTCATCGATCACCTGATCGATCATTTCGTCAGGTGAATGAAAGGCTGTAATCACGCGCCATTTTTACCAACGCCGGCGTCGCCGTACGACCAGCGCCTCGGTTATTCGATGCTTCCCGCATTCCAGCAGCAGCTGCTCGCGCGCGGTTTCGTCATCGGCAAGCAGGTGCGCGATTCGGGCGTGCGACCAGCTGATCCACTGCTTCGTCGAGGCCGTGCGGCGGCACGATCCCGCGAAGCTGCCATGGCGACAGCGGCCTGCTCAGACGAACAGCGCGACGCATAGCGCGGCGCCGCACAGATACGTGCCGAGCGCGCCGATGAAACGCAGGGGATTCGGCCTCGCCATGGTCGGCCATGCGAGCAATCCGATCACGAGCAGGCAGCGGCACACGGTTGCCGCGACGATCAACGAGACGATCGCGCGCGATGGGTCGTGTGCGCCGAAATAGAGAAACAGCACCGCGAGAAACGGTGCGTATTCGGCCGTGTTGCCATGCGCGCGCACGATCTTGTGCAATCCGTCGGTCGGATCGGACGCACACCCGGAATTGGTGGTACGCCGGAAGCGCGTGACGGACACGACCAGGCCGAGCCCGAACAGCATCAACCCCAGGATCGCCGTGCAAACGAGCGCGACGGGATGAATCGACATGGCACCCCCGGCGAAAACGGACATGCGCCGCATATCCGGCGATCGTACCTGCGGCCCGTGCATCCGGCTATCTCGGAAACGCGTAGCTTCGTCGCGCATCGCGCCATGACTTCGGCAATACGATCGGACCCGATTTGTCGCGATTTCGCAATGCACAAGGCCGGTGCATAAAACGATCGGCGCGATCGGCACGGCCACCCTCGTCGCCGTTGACACACGCGGGCACGCGAGCGGAACGCGCAAACGTTACGTCACGGCGACACGCGCCACCCTACCACCGGCCGGTTCCCGCATGTCACAGGCATGCGCGTTGCGCCGACGCATCTCGGTAGTGAACCACCCTTGGCAGCCCGCTGCGGAGGACTACACTAATCCTTAATGGGGTGCGGCCGGAGCCTGCGCCTTCAGGGAGACGCCGCCATGAATCGGCCGCTGAATCGCATCCTGCCGCGCGTGACCGGGAGTGCATCGGTCTGGACGTGGATCAAGTGGTCCTTGCTCGCCGCGCTGGTGATCGCGGTGGCGATCATCGCCCGGCTCGTGATGACCGAGTTCGAGACGTCGCGCCTGCAGGCGCGCTACCTGTCCGAGCTCACCCGCGACATCGGCTATACCGTCGAGGCGGGCGCGAGCGATCACATCCGCTTCCCCGTCAACGGGCCGTACGACCAGCGCCTCGGCTATTCGCTGCTTCCCGCGTTCCAGCAACATCTGCTCGCGCGCGGCTTCGTCATCGGCAAGCAGGCGCGCGATTCGGAACGGATGCTGTCGCTCGCCGATCGCGGCCTGTTCCTGCCTTACGAAGAGAAAGACCAGGCCGGGCTGATGCTGTTCGACTCGACCGGCTCGCCGCTGTTCGCGACCGTGTTCCCGCAACGCGTGTACGCCGACTTCGACACGGTGCCGCGCGTCGTCGCCGATTCGCTGCTGTTCATCGAGGATCGCTACCTGCTCGACGCGAACCAGCCGAACCGCAACCCGGCGATCGACTGGGGCCGCTTCGGCCGCGCGCTCGCCGACCAGGCGCTGCACGTCGTCAACCGTCATCAGGCACGCCCAGGTGGCAGCACGCTCGCGACGCAAATCGAGAAGTTCCGCCATTCGCCGGACGGCCGCACCGCGACGCCGCCGGAGAAGCTGCGGCAGATCGCGTCCGCGTCGATCCTCGCCTACATGAACGGCCCGCAGACGATGCTCGCGCGCCGCGCGATCGTCGTGCGCTACCTGAACTCGGTACCGCTCGCCGCGCGGCCGCACGTGGGAGAAATCACCGGCATCGGCGACGGTCTCGCCGCGTGGTACGGCCGCGACTTCAACGACGTGAACCGCATCCTGTCCGCGCCGACGACCGGCGACAACGTCGACGAACAGGGCAAGACGTTCCGCGAAGTGCTGTCGCTGATCATCGCGCAGCGCGCGCCGTCGTACTTCCTGAATCGCGGCTATCCGGCGCTGCAGAAGCTGACCGACAGCTACCTGCGGCTCCTGTCGAACGGCGGCGTGATCTCGCCCGCGCTGCGCGATGCGGCGCTTGCCGCGCAGATCGAACGCAGCGCGCCGCCGGCCGCCGCGCACGTGCAGTCGTTCGTGTCGCGCAAGGCCGTGTCGTCCGCGCGCGCGTCGCTGCTGTCGGCACTCGGGATCAGCGACCTGTACCAGCTCGACCAGCTCGACCTGGAAGCCACCAGCACGCTCGACAACGGCGTGCAGCAGGCGGTCGCCGAACGGCTCGCGAAGGCGTCGACCCGCGACGGCGCGCAGGCCGCCGGCCTGTACGGCTTCGAGATGCTCGCGCCGAAGGACGACCCGTCGCACCTCACGTACAGCTTCACGCTGTACGAGCATCGCAACGGCGCGAACATGCTGCGCGTGCAGACCGACAGCGTGAACCAGCCGTTCGACGTGAACCGCGGCGGCCGCATCAACCTCGGCTCGACCGCGAAGCTGCGCACGCTGATCACCTACCTGCAGATCGTCTCCGACCTGCATGCGCGCTACGGCAACCTGTCGAACGCGCAACTCGCGAAAGTGAAGCCCGACCCGCTCGACGGGCTGTCGCACTGGGCGCTCGACTACCTGTCGCATACGCGCGACCGCTCGCTGCAGGCGATGCTCGACGCGTCGGTCGAACGCAAGTACTCGGCGAGCCCCGACGTGTTCTACACGGGCGGCGGCGCGCAGGTGTTCTCGAACTTCGAGAAATCGGACAACGGCCGCATCCTGACGCTGCATACGGCGTTCGAGCACTCCGTCAACCTCGTGTTCGTGCGGCTGATGCGCGACATCGTCCATTACGAGATGCTGCAGGCGGCCGGCCCGTCGTCGTCGTGGCTCGACGATCCGGCGCAGCGCAAGCATTACCTCGAGCAGTTCGTCGACGGCGAAAGCCAGGTCTACGTGAAGCGCTACTACACGCGCTATGCGGGCAAGGCGCCCGACGATGCGCTCGCGCTGCTGCTGCAGACCGTGCGCAAGTCGCCGCCGAAGATCGCGACGGTGCTGCGCAGCGTCGCGCCGAACGAATCGCTCGCGTGGTTCGATGCGCAGATGCGCGCGCAGCTGAAAGGCACGCCGGCCGCGACGCTGTCGGACGACGATCTCGCCGCGCTCTACGCGAAATACGCGATCGACCGCTTCAACCTCAACGATCGCGGCTATATCGCGAGCGTCCACCCACTCGCGCTGTGGACGCTCAACTACCTGCGCGCCCACCCGAACGCGTCGCTCGCCGAGGTCCGGCGCGACAGCCGCGATGCGCGCTTCTACACGTACTCGTGGCTGTACAAGACGCGCTACCACGCGACCCAGGACCGGCGCATCCGCCGCATGGTCGAGCTGCGCGCGTATGCGGAAATCACGAAGGCGTGGCGCGCGCTCGGCTACCCGTTCGAGGAAGTCACGCCGTCCTACGCGGCCGCGATCGGCGCATCGGGCGACCAGCCCGACGCGCTCGCGAAACTGATCGGCCTGATCGCGACCGGCGGCCGAAAGGCGCCGACCGAGACGATCACGCGCCTCGACTTCGCGAAGGGCACGCCGTACGAAACGCGCTTCGTGCGCGCGGCCGCGCAGCCGCAGCCGATGCTGTCGCCGGAGATCGTCAACGTGGCGCGCACGCTGCTGCGCGACGTCGTGCTGAACGGCACGGCGCGGCGCCTGTCGGGCGGCTTCACGCTGCCCGACGGCAAGACGCTGCAGGTCTACGGCAAGACCGGGACGGGCGACCAGCGCTTCAATGTCTACGCGCGCGGCGCGCGGCTGATCGAGTCGCGCAAGGTCAATCGCAGCGGCACGTTCGTGTTCGTGCTCGGCGACCGCTTCTTCGGCGTGCTGACGGCGACCGCGCACGAGCCTTACGCGGCGCGCTACGACTTCACGAGCGCGATGGCCGTGCAGTTGCTGAAGTCGATGGCGCCGGCGCTCGCGCCGCTGATCGAACGCCCGGCCGCGGCCGGCACGCGCACGACGGGCCCCGCGCCGCAGGCGGAAACGCCGGCGCCGCAGGTCGAGCCGTCCTGACGGCGGCCCGCGCGCTCATGCAACGACGCGCCGCTCAGTGCGAGCGGCCGTCGTAGTGCGTGACGGGCAGCGCATCGAGATCGACATCCTCGAGGCATCGCACGTTGATCGCGGCCATCGCCGTGCCGTCCGGATGGGTCCCCTCGGCGAACGTGTGGATCCCGCAGCGCTTGCAGAAGCGATGGCGGATCACGTGCTTGTTGAACAGGTAGGTGGCGAGATTGTCGTCGGGCGTGAGGAGCGTCATGTGATCGCGCGGCACGAACCACATCAGCGCGCCCTTGCGCCGGCAGATCGAGCAGTTGCAGGCCATCACGCCCTGCAGGTCGCCTTCCGCCTCGAACTTCACGTCGCCGCAATGACAGCTTCCGTGATAAAGCATGGTCGTCTCCCGGGGCGGCCCGTGCGCGTCGGCGGTATCCGGGCGGACACCGTTGGCCAGGCCAGTCCAAACGCGTACAGTAGCGCTCGCATGCGCCGCACGCAACGTCCGGCGGCGCCCGTCCCGACCCTCTCCGACCAAGGAAAATCGTCATGCTCGAACTGCGCCCCGGCTGCGAATGCTGCGACAAGGACCTGCCGCCCGATTCGGCGGAGGCGCGCATCTGTACGTTCGAATGCACCTTCTGCGCGACCTGCGCCGACGACGTGCTGAAGGGCCGCTGCCCGAACTGCGGCGGCGACCTGGTCGCGCGTCCGCGGCGGCCGGCGAGCCTGCTCGCGAAGTACCCGCCATCGACGCAACGCATCGTCAAGCCGGGCGGCTGCGCGAACGCCTGACGGCGCCGCACCGCCCGTCCCTTTCCGTCACGCCATCTCGATCCGCGCGCGCGTCACCGCGAGCAGCGACGCCATCGCGCGGCGCGCGCCGTCCTCGTCGCGCACGCGGATCGCATCGCTGACGGCAACGTGCTCGGCGAGCGATGCGTTGTAGACGTGCGCCCGGCGCGCGTTCAGATGCAGCTGTGCCTCGAGCGTGCGATCGATCAGCGCGCCGAGCGGCACCAGCAGTTCGTTGCCACCGGCCTCCAGCACGCTCAGGTGAAAACGCAGGTCAGCACGCACCCACTCGTCGACGTTGCGCGCGGCGGCCATCGCGCGCGCCGCGCCATCGATCGCATCGAACGCTTCGGGCGTATGCGTGCGAGCAGCCAGCGCGGCTGCATGCGGCTCGATCATCTCGCGCATTTCCTGCAGCTTCAGCGCGAACGCGAGCGGCGGCGCGACGCGCGCGTACCAGTCGAGCAGGTCGGCGTCGAGCAGGTTCCATGCGCGGCGCGGCCGCACGCGCGTGCCGACCTTCGGCCGCGATTCGACCAGTCCCTTCGACGTCAGCGTGCGCAGCGCCTCGCGCAGCACCGTGCGGCTCACCCCGAACATCGCCATCAGGTCCGGCTCGCGCGGCAGCAGCGACTCGGGCGGATAGTCGCCCCGCAGGATCGCCGTCGCCAGCCGGAAGGCCGTCTGTCCATGCAGGTCGCGTTGAATGATCGTTCTCCGGTGATGGGCAACGCCGCGGCTGCCCACTATCTGCACAATAGTGCTATTAATACTATTTTTTAACGCGCTACGCTAGGATCGTCGTCACGTACTCGACCGGCGCCGCGTCCGCACGTCCGCGCCGGTCCACCCTGGAGACAAGCGACATGAAAATCACCCGCCTCGAAACCTTCGTCGTCCCGCCGCGCTGGCTGTTCCTCAAGATCGAGACCGACGAGGGCATCGTCGGCTGGGGCGAGCCGATCGTCGAGGGCCGCGCACACACGGTCGAGGCCGCGGTGCAGGAACTCGCCGACTACCTGGTCGGCCGCGACCCGCTGCTGATCGAGGATCACTGGCAGGTGATGTACCGCGCCGGCTTCTACCGCGGCGGCCCGATCACGATGAGCGCGATCGCGGGCGTCGACCAGGCGTTGTGGGACATCAAGGGCAAGCATCACGGCGTGCCCGTGCATGCACTGCTCGGCGGCCAGGTGCGCGAGCGCATCAAGGTGTATTCGTGGATCGGCGGCGACCGGCCGAGCGACGTCGCGAACAATGCGCGCGCAGTGGTCGAGCGCGGCTTCAAGGCGGTGAAGATGAACGGCTCCGAAGAGCTGCAGATCGTCGACACCTACGACAAGGTCGAGCAGGTGATCGCGAACGTCGCGGCGGTGCGCGACGCGGTCGGCCCGCACGTCGGGATCGGCGTCGACTTCCACGGCCGCGTGCACAAGCCGATGGCGAAGGTGCTCGCGAAGGAGCTCGATCCGTACAAGCTGATGTTCATCGAGGAGCCGGTGCTGTCGGAGAACGCCGAGGCGCTGCGCGACATCGTCAACCAGACCAACACGCCGATCGCGCTCGGCGAGCGGCTCTACTCGCGCTGGGACTTCAAGCACATCCTCGCGGGCGGCTACGTCGACATCATCCAGCCCGACGCGTCGCACGCGGGCGGCATCACCGAGTGCCGCAAGATCGCGACGCTCGCGGAAAGCTACGACGTCGCGCTCGCGCTGCACTGCCCGCTCGGCCCGATCGCGCTGGCCGCATGCCTGCAGCTCGACGCGGTCAGCTACAACGCGTTCATCCAGGAACAGAGCCTCGGCATCCACTACAACCAGGGCAACGACCTGCTCGACTACCTGCGCAACCCCGAGGTGTTCCGCTACGAGGACGGCTTCGTCGCGATCCCGCAGGGCCCGGGGCTCGGCATCGACGTCAACGAGGAGAAGGTGCGCGAGATGGCGAAGACGGGCCACCGCTGGCGCAACCCGGTGTGGCGCCACGCGGACGGCAGCGTCGCCGAGTGGTGATGCCGAGGTGAGATGAGACGCGTTGCGCGGCGGGCATGCCGCGCATCGGCTTCGAGACGGCCGCCCGGCAGGCGGCCGTTCTTGCATCCGCAGCACGCGGCGCGCGGGCACCCGGCCCTGCGCCGCGCCGAGCCGGCCGTCAGCCGAGCGCCGCGAACCCCGGCACGCAGGACGCCAGCACGGCGGCCGCGACGAACACGCCGATCATCGTCAGCGCCTCGAGATGCAGGATGTTGCGGAACGTGTGCGCATCCTCGGTCGACGCGGTACGGCGCAGGCGCGGCAGCGCGGAGAAGCGGTTCAACCCGCCGAGCACGAGCGCGAGCGCGACGAGCAACAGCTTGAGCAGCAGCACGCGCCCCCACGTGCTGCCGTCGAGCGGCGCGAGCGCGCCGCCGAGCCCGCGCAGTGCATTGAGCACGCCCGTGCCGAGCACGAAGACGACCGCGATCACCGACGTACGCGACAGGTGCTGGCCGATCCGGATCAGCGCGCCGCGCGCGACCGACGAGCCGAGCACCGGCAGCACCGCGAGCCCGCCCGCGAGCACGAGGCCGCCCCACACCGCGGTGGCGAGCAGGTGCAGCGTCTGCACGCCGACCGCCGCGGACAGCAGGCCGGTATCGGCCGCATGGCCGAGCGACGCCTTGCCGCCCGCGACCACGATCACCGCGAGCCACAGCACCGCGTGCGCGACCGGGCCGTCCGGCTTCGCGAGCGCGACGATCGCGAGCGCCACGGCGCCGGCGAACGCGACGCTCCACGCGAAGCCCGCGTGGGTCTGCGCGAGCATGACGGGAATCGCGGCGAACGCACCGCCGAGCCCCGCGCCGCTCATCGCCGCGGCTTCGTACACGAGCCAGCCGAGATCGGCGAGCACGAGCGCGAGCGCCGCCGCGACCAGCGAATGTTGCGCGCGCAGCCATGCGGGATGCGACGGCGCGACGACCGGCCGCGCGCCGTCCTTGCCGAGCCACGCCTTGAGCAGCGCCGAGCCGACCGCCATCGCGAACGTCGCGTCCATCAATGCCGCCAGCGCGACCTGCCCGATCCACAAGCTGTCTATCCTCATCGCGCGCATCCTCCCGGGAACGGCCGGCCGGCGGCGCGGCGGCAAGTGGAACGACAGCGGGAAGACGGCAACGGCACGGTAAGGAACGTCATCGATGAATCCGGAAACGGGAGAAATGACTGGATCTGCGGCGGAGGCGGCGCCGCGCGACCCGCGAGTGTACGGTCTTCGATGGTCAAAGCGCACGCCGGTTCACACGATGCGTGCAGATAGCGCGTCAAATTGTCGCAAGTCGTAAACAGGCAGGAACCGATGACCTTTTGCCAAATAGCCGTCATTACCCATCGATGATAGAATGCCGCGTCGCAGCAGCCCGGCTGTCCTGCCGTCCATGCGCCGAGCCGATCGTAGCCCGGACAGGTCCCCGACGAATAAACATGGAGTCTCGTGTGTCTTCAAGACGCCTCTTCCGTCCGTTGCTTGCCGTTCTCCTGATCGGTGGCGCGGGCCTTATGAGCGCTGCCCAAGCGCAGACCAAGCCCACGGAGCAAGCGCACGCCCAGCAGGCGCCGCTCAAGGCACCCGATACGATGGCCGAGCGTGTGCGCGGCTGTACCGCATGTCACGGCGTTCACGGCCAGGGCACGGACAACGACTATTTCCCGCGTCTTGCCGGCAAGCCGGCGGAGTACCTGTACAACCAGCTCGTCAACTTCCGTGATGGCCGGCGCAAGTACCCGCCGATGAACTATCTGCTGACCTACCTGAACGACGATTACCTGAAGGAAATCGCCGAGCACTTCTCGGCCGAACGTCCGCCGTACCCGACGCCGGCCAAGCCGACGCTGCCGGCTGCCACGCTCGCGCGCGGCAAGCAGCTCGTCACGCAAGGCGATCCGTCGCGCAAGCTGCCGGCCTGCGTGGCCTGCCACGGCGCAGGGCTGACCGGCATGCAGCCGGCGATCCCGGGCCTCGTCGGCCTGCACGCCGATTACCTGAGCGCACAGCTCGGCGCATGGCGCTCGGGCAACCGCCACGCGAAGGCACCGGATTGCATGCACGACATCGCCGCGAAGCTTTCCGACGAAGACGTGACGGCCGTGACCGCATGGCTCGCCGCGCAACCGGCGCCCGCCAACCCCGTGCCGGCACCGGCGCGTTCGATGAAGACTCCGCTCGCCTGCGGCAGCGAACCGCAATAAGGCAAGGGAGACAGACACAATGAAACGCAAGTCCCTGTTTGCACTCTCGGCTGTCGCGATCGTCGCGGCCGCCGCCCTCGTGCCGGTCCTGTGGCCGGGCAACGACACGCTGCACGGCGCTGCCGCCGTCGCGGCCACGCCGGCCGACCAGGCCGCGCTGATCAAGAAGGGCGAATACCTCGCGCGCGTCGGCGACTGTATCGCGTGCCACACCGTGCGCGGCGGCAAGTCGTTCGCGGGCGGCCTGCCGATGGCGACGCCGTTCGGCACGATGTACACGCCGAACATCACGCCGGACGACAAGGACGGCATCGGCAAGTGGACGTCGGACGACTTCTACCGCGCGATGCACACCGGCCGTTCGAAGGACGGCAGCCTGCTCTACCCGGGCTTCCCGTTCGCGAGCTACACGAAGGTCACGCGCGCCGACTCGGACGCGATCTACGCGTACCTGCGTTCGGTCCCGCCGGTCTCGGTGCCGAGCCGTCCGCACGAACTGAAGTTCCCGTTCAACAACCGCAACCTGCTGATCGGCTGGCGCACGCTGTTCTTCAAGGAAGGCGAGTACAAGCCGGATCCGACCAAGTCGGTCGAATGGAACCGCGGCGCGTACCTCGTCGAAGGCCTCGGCCACTGCTCGATGTGCCACACGTCGATCAACATGATGGGCGGCCCGGTGAACTCGGCAGCCTTCGCGGGCGGCCTGATCCCGCTGCAGAACTGGTATGCGCCGTCGCTGACGAACGACAAGGAACTCGGCCTCGGCGACTGGCACGTGCAGGAGCTGTCGGACCTGCTGCAGGCCGGCGTGTCGAACAAGGGTGCGGTGTTCGGCCCGATGGCCGACGTCGTGCACAACAGCCTGCAGTACATGAGCGACGAAGATACGCGCGCGATGTCGACGTACCTGAAGTCGATCCCGCAGAAGGCTGAAGCGCCGAAGAACATGCAGTACGAGCCGTCGAAGCAGTTCGGCAACACGCTGTTCGACCAGGGCAAGAAGATCTACGCGGACAACTGCGCGACCTGCCACGCCGAAACCGGCGCGGGCAAGCCGCCGGCGTATCCGCCGCTCGCGGGCAACCATTCGATCGTGATGGAATCGGCGGTCAACCCGATCCGCATGGTGCTGAATGGCGGCTATCCGCCGAGCACGTTCAAGAATCCGCGTCCGTACGGGATGCCGCCGTTCGCACAGTCGCTGTCGAACCAGGAAGTCGCGGCAGTCGTCACGTATATCCGGATGTCGTGGGGCAACAACGGTACGCCGATCTCGCCGCAACAGGTGAGCGACCTGCGTTCCGCGCCCCTTTGCTTTTTTGCGACGCCGTTCCCCGCGCTGGCCGCGCGAGGCGCCGCCGATCATAAAACTCAAGAGTGGTATCTATGTCTTTCGAATCTCTCGGCCTGGCCGAACCGCTTGTCAAGGCGGTCAACGAGCTCGGCTACACGTCGCCGACGCCCATCCAGCAGCAGGCGATCCCTGCCGTCCTCGGCGGCGGCGACCTGCTCGCCGGCGCACAGACCGGCACCGGCAAGACCGCCGGCTTCACGCTGCCGATCCTGCAGCGCCTGCATACGTTCTACGCCGAGCATCGCGGCGCGAAGCGCGCGGTGCGCGCGCTGATCCTCACGCCGACGCGCGAACTCGCCGCCCAGGTCGAGGAAAGCGTGCGCGCGTACAGCAAGTACCTGAAGCTGCGCTCGACCGTGATGTTCGGCGGCGTCAGCATCAATCCGCAGATCGATGCGCTCAAGCGCGGCGTCGACATCGTCGTCGCGACGCCGGGGCGTCTGCTCGATCACATGCAGCAGAAGACGATCGACCTGTCGGATCTCGACATCCTCGTGCTCGACGAAGCCGACCGGATGCTCGACATGGGCTTCATCCACGACATCAAGCGCGTGCTCGCGAAGCTGCCGCCGCAGCGCCAGAACCTGCTGTTCTCGGCGACCTTCTCCGACGAGATCAAGTCGCTCGCCGACAACCTGCTCGATTCGCCGGCGCTGATCGAAGTCGCGCGCCGCAACACCACCGCGGAAAGCGTCGCGCAGAAGATCCACCCGGTCGACCGCGATCGCAAGCGCGAGCTGCTCACGCACCTGATCCGCGAACACAACTGGTTCCAGGTGCTCGTGTTCACGCGCACCAAGCACGGCGCGAACCGGCTCGCCGAGCAGCTGACGAAGGACGGTATCAGCGCGATGGCGATCCACGGCAACAAGAGCCAGTCGGCCCGCACGCGCGCGCTCGCGGAATTCAAGAACAGCACGCTGCAGGTGCTGGTCGCGACCGACATCGCCGCGCGCGGGATCGACATCGACCAGTTGCCGCACGTCGTCAACTTCGACCTGCCGAACGTGCCGGAAGATTACGTGCACCGGATCGGCCGCACGGGCCGTGCAGGCGCGACCGGCGAAGCCGTGTCGCTCGTGTGTGTCGACGAGAAGCAGCTGCTGCGCGACATCGAGCGGCTGATCAAGCGCGAGATTCCGCAGGAAGTGATCGCGGGCTTCGAACCCGATCCGACCGCGAAGCCGGAGCCGATCCAGCAACGCCGCGGCCAGCAGCCGCGCGGCGGCAACGGCGGCGGCGGTGGCGGCGGTGGCGGCAATCGCCAGCCGCGTGCAGGCGGCTCGGGCCAGCCGGCCGCGAAGCGCGACGGCAATGCGCAGCCGAAGGCCGCGAAGGCGGCCAAGCCGCGCGCGGCCGGCGGTGCGAGCGGCAACGCCGGCGGTGGCGGCCGCCCGTCAGGCGGCAACGGCGCGCGTCCCGCGAACGGCAACGCCGCGCACGCGAACCGCAACCGTTCGTCGCGCAGCGGCCAGCGCGGTCACTGAAGCCGCGCGGCCGCGCGCCGCAGGTGCTCGACCTGGCGCTGCCAGCGCGCGAGCACCTCGGCGCGCGCCTCCCCTTCCAGCGCAAACGTGACGCCGGTCGCGAGACGCGCATAGCCGACCCGCTGCGCATCGCCGTGCGCGATCGTCGCAGCGAATCCGGCAAGGCCCCCGAAGTCCCCTTCGAGCGGCTCGATCCTCAGTTGTGCCTGAAAGAATGCGCCGTCCGCGACGAGCGTCAACGCGGCCGCGCGCCGTTGCGTCAGCGCACGCGCCGCGCGCGATTGCGGCCAGAGCGCGAGCAGCAGCGTATGCGCGTCGCGCGCGTGGATCTCGCCGACGCTGAGCAGCGTCGTGCGCAGCTGGCCGTCGTCGGTCGCGACGATCAGCGATGCGGCGAAGTCGGCATGGCGTTCGAGCGCGGTGCCGTCGAACAGCGCAACGACGGCCGGCGGCCACGCGTCGAACGTCCATTGTTCGAGCGCGTGGCGATGGGAATCGGTCATGATGGCGGCCCCGGTGAAAAGCAGATGATGATCGCGCAGCATACGCGCGCCGGACCGCGCGGTGACGATCAGCGCATGAACACGTGCCGCGTGATCTTCGTCAGCGGATAGTGGACGCTCGGCTGGATCTTCGCGGGCAGGTCGAGCGGCTTGAGCAGCATCTTCACGCACATGTCGGCCGACAGGTTGCGCCGCACGAGCGAGCTGATGCGCGCGGCACGCTCGCGGTTGTATTGACTGTCGCCGACGCGATCCGGGTAGCGGACTGCGAACACGTGGCGCAGCGCGATCTCGGAATCCTCGTTCTTGATTTCCATCACGCGGCGCATCAGCGCGCCGAGCACCGCGAGACGGCCGTTGCCTTCGAGCTTGTTGTACTTCTTGAAGAACTTGAAGAAGTGCTTGTAGTGACGCACTTCGTCCGAGCGGATGTTGTCGGTGATTTCCTTCAGCACCGGCTCGTCCGAGCATTCGTTGATCGCGCGATAGAGCGTGGCCGTGCCCGTCTCGACGACGCAGCGCGCGACCATCTCGAGCGCGCGGGTCTTCTCGAACGCGTCGACCGAGCAGGTCTTCGAATACTCGGCGAAGAAATTCGCGAACGCGGTGTCCCAGTCGAACTCCGGCCATACGTGCGCGATATACGCCTTCAGCGCGCGCCCGTGCTGCAGTTCCTCGTGCTCCCACGCATTGTTGAGCCACGCGGACACTTCCGGATCGTCGTTGAAGAACTCGCTCAGGTTGCTCGTGTAGAGATCCGAGCCGCTTTCGATGAACGACGACGCGCACAGCAACAGCAGCAGATCCTCGTTCGCGGCGGCGCGCTGACGATCGATCCGGTTCAGGTCGATGTCCTCGATACGCCACGGCATGACATGCGTCGTTTCAGTAGGCATGGTGATGCGCTCCCAGTCGTCGCGCGGCCGGCCGGCCCATCTCTTCGCACAGGCCCGGCGTGCCCGCAGGCGACGTTTTGCTTGCATTTATTAGTGGATTGGTCCGGCCGAACCATGCTGGCATCTTAGCCGGACTTTTATGTTCGTGCTTCAAAGCACTGACCATGCCCGTCGCGCGCAGTTCCGCCGCGCATGTTGCGGTTCGTTAGATGAGTTGTTCGAACCGGTTGCGCGCGTGCGACGGCATGCGCTGCATCCAGGCAAAACGGGCGGCCATCCGGCCGCCCGTCGGGCACAACGCTGGAAGCGTTCCGTCAGAAACCGGCCGCAAGACCATCGCGGCGGCTGTCGCTCGCGGCCACGTAGCCGCGGTCGGGATCGTCGCGATCGAGACGCCACACAAACTGCCCCGAACCGAAATCCATGTAAGGATCGTCGATCGACTTGATCGTATGGCCGCGCGCGGCGAGCCCGTCGACCGTCTCGCGCTTCATCGTCGACTCGACGTCGAGCGTGAAGTCGCGATTGACCTTCCAGCGCGGCGCGTCGCAGGCGGCCTGCGGCTGCTGCCCGTAGCCGAGCATGCGCACGACGGTCTGCAGGTGGCCCTGCGGCTGCATGTCGCCGCCCATCACGCCGAAGCTCATCACGGCCTCGCTGCGGCCGTCGACTTCCTCGGTGACGAACGCGGGGATGATCGTATGGAACGGCCGCTTGCCGCCCGCGACGACGTTCGGCGACGCCGGGTCCATCGAGAAGCCGTGCCCGCGGTTCTGCAGGGCAATGCCGGTACCGGGCACGACGAGCCCCGAACCGAAGCCCATGTAGTTCGACTGAATGAAGCTCACCATCATCCCGCGCTCGTCCGCCGCGGACAGGTAGATCGTGCCGCCCGACTGCGGGCGGCCGGCAGCGAAGTGCGTCGCGCGCGCGCGATCGATCAGCTTCGCGCGTTCCGCGAGATACACATCGTCGAGCATCTGCGCGGGCGTCACGTCCATCGCGCGCGGATCGGCGACGTAGCGATAGACGTCCGCGAACGCGAGCTTCATCGCCTCGATCTGCAGGTGCTGCGAGTCGACCGAATCGACCGGCCATTCGCTCAGGCCAGCCTGCTCGGCGATCCCGAGCGCGATCAGCGCGGCGATGCCCTGCCCGTTCGGCGGGATCTCGTGAATCGTATGACGGCCGAAGCGCTTGCCGATCGGCTCGACCCATTCCGGCCGGTACGCGCGCAGGTCGGCTTCGGTCAGCGCGCCGCCGCCTTCGCGCGCGAACGCCGCGAGCTGCGCGGCGAGCGCGCCTTCGTAGAACGCGCGCGGGCCGTCGTTCGCGAGCGTGCGCAGCGTCTGCGCGTGGCCCGGCAGGCACATGCGCTCGCCGACGTGCGGCGCGCGCCCGCGCGGCATGAAGGTGTCGGCGAAACCCGGCAGTCCCTGCAGTTCGGGCACCGCGGCCGCCCATTTGTGCGCGACGATCGGCGACACCGCATAGCCGCGCTCGGCGATCTCGATCGCCGGCTCGAGCAGATCCGCGAACGGCAGCGAGCCGAACTTCGCATGCAGCGCTTCCCAGCCCGCGATCACGCCCGGCACCGTGACGGTGTCCCAGCCGCGCGTCGGCTTGTTCGCGATGCCGTGCGCGTCCTCGCCGTGGCGCTTGCGGAAATAGTCGGGACTCCATGCGGCCGGCGCGACGCCCGACGCATTCAGCCCGGACAGCCGCCCGCCGTCCCACACGAGCGCGAACGCATCGCCGCCGAGCCCGCACGACACGGGCTCGACCACCGTGATCGCGGCCGCGGCGGCCAGCGCCGCATCGACGGCATTGCCACCCTTCCACAGCATCCGCAGCCCGGCCTGCGCGGCGAGCGGGTGCGACGTCGACACGACGTTGCGCGCGAATACCGGGATGCGGGTCGTCGGATACGGGTTGTGCCAGTTGAAGCCAGTCATCGGTTCCACCTCGTCGAAAGCTGAATGAACGCGCCGGACGCACGACCGGCATGCGCGGACAGTCCGCCATTGCAGCGCGATCCGCGCGATCGCACAAATTCATTTGTCACATGAATCCATGTACTTTCCGCATGAATTCCGGGCGGTGATGCGCCGCAGGCCGGTCGAACGCCCTTCCCGCCCTTACAATACCCGCTCCGCCTCACGATCCGACCGCCGAGCCATGACCCGAGATCCCCGCCTCACCCTCAACGCGCGCCAGCAGGAACTGCTCGAATGGGTGCAGCGCGACGGCTTCGTGACCGTCGACGATCTCGCCGCGCACTTCGCGGTCACGCCGCAGACGATCCGCCGCGACGTGAACTGGCTCGCCGACCTGAACCTGCTGCGCCGCTACCACGGCGGCGCGAGCCTGCCGACCAGCTCGGAGAACGTGTCGTACACCGCGCGCCAGCGGATGTTCCATGACGAGAAGCGGCGCATCGCGGCGCTCGCCGCGTCGCACATCCCCGACCAGGCGTCGCTGTTCATCAATCTCGGCACCACGACCGAGGAAGTTGCGCGCGCACTGAATCGTCATCACGGGCTGCACGTGATCACGAACAACCTGAACGTCGCGTCGATGATGAGCGGCTATCCCGACTGCGAGGTGCTGATCACGGGCGGCATCGTGCGGCCGTGGGACAAGGGCATCGTCGGCGAGCTCGCGATCGACTTCATCCGCCAGTTCAAGGTCGACTACGCGATCATCGGCACGTCGGCGATCGAAGCCGACGGCACGCTGCGCGACTTCGACACGCGCGAGGTGCGCGTGGCCGAGGCGATCATGCAGCATGCGCGCACGGTCTACCTCGTCGCCGATCATTCGAAGGTCGGCCGTCCGGCGCTGGTGCGCCAGGGCCACCTGAGCCAGGTTCATGCACTCTTCACCGACAAGCCACTGCCGCCGGAGATGGCCGACGCGGTGGCGAACGCGGGCACCCAGGTGTACGTCGCGGAATGACCCCGCGGAATGACCCGCGCGATGCTGCACCGCACCTGAAACTTCAAGTGAAATCAAGAAGTTGGCGCGCCCGCTGAACCGCTAGCGGTTTGCGTGCCTGTCAAACTGAAAATTAACGGGGCACGATTTGTCGTTGCCCGCGCGCTCGACTAGACTCCAGTTCCCCGGCCCGTTCGCGCGATCCGCCCGTGCCAAGGCGTGTGCGAATCCGAAGGCCGGCGAATACAGCTTTCCCCCCAAGCCATACCCCGCCGGGTATCGCGCAGCGGCGTTTGCGCCGGCTGCGCGGGCAAACCGATTGCCATGGAGAGAACGATGCTGAGTCCGCATGAATTCGCCACGCTACTGCTTGTGAAGGATGCCCCCGATCATGGGGACATGGATCGCGATGAACTCGACGCGCTGCTCGAACAGCAGCTCGTGCGGCTGGAAGGGCTGGGATCGGGACGCAAATACTGCGTGACCGAAACCGGCGACGCCGCGTTGCGATCCATCAAATGCCGCTATTCCTGAAGTCCCGCTGTTCCTGACTTGAGCGCGCCGGCCGGATTTCCGGCCGCGCCGCTTTTCCCGCGCTTTTCCCGCCTCCCGCAGCGCTCCGGCGTCAGCCGCCGCGCAGCGTCGGATCGACCGCGGCCCGCCAGCTGACGGCCTGCGCGCGCGCGCCGTTGAAATACGCGACCCATCCGGCGCGCCCCGCCGCGTCGGGCGCCGCATAGTGCGCCGAAAGTTCGTTTACGAACGCGCAATAGTTCGCCTGCGTCAGCCCGCGATACCGTTTCGCCACATACGCGTCGTACAGCGTCGAATAGACCGGCTGCGCGTCCGCGCCCCAGTCGCGCGCGGTGCCGCCGCACGACGTCTGCAGGTCGACGAACGACGGCGCCCGCCAGTTGCCGGCAAGCGGCGGCGTGCCGGCGCTGCATCCTGCCAGGACGACGGCGCACGCGCCGGCCCACATCCCAATACGCATGATTCACCTCGCGAAACGGTCGATTGCGCCAGTATCGTCCGGGATCGCGCCACGCGCTACTGGCCCCGCTTTTTCGAACTTTACTTTTTCGATTTCGTTCGTTAAATTTCGAATTCGAACATTTCATGTTCGCCCATTTCCATCAGACGATAAGGACAGCAGGTGACCCAACCGAATCGCTACGATCTGCTCGTCGTCGGCGGCGGCATCAACGGCGCCGGCATTGCGCGCGATGCGGCCGGCCGCGGCCTGTCGGTCCTGCTCTGCGAGCAGGATGACCTCGCGTCGCACACGTCGTCGTCCAGCACGAAGCTGATTCACGGCGGCCTGCGCTACCTCGAATACAACGAATTCGGACTCGTCCGCAAAGCGCTGCAGGAGCGTGAGACGCTGCTGCGCGCGGCGCCGCACATCATGTGGCCGCTGCGCTTCGTGATGCCGCACATGCCGAACCTGCGGCCGGCCTGGCTGATCCGCATCGGCCTGTTCCTCTACGATCACCTCGCGAAGCGCGAACTGCTGCCCGGCTCCCGCGGCATCGACATGCGCCGCCATGCGGCCGGCGCGCCGCTGATCGACTCGATCAAGCGCGGCTTCGTGTATTCGGACGGCTGGGTCGACGACGCGCGCCTCGTCGTGCTGAACGCGCTCGATGCGAAGGAGCGCGGCGCCGAGGTCCTCACGCGCACGAAACTCGTGTCGGCGGAACGCCACGGCGACGAATGGGAAGCGCGGCTGCGGCACGCGGACGGCTCGATCCGCGTCGTGCGCGCGCGCGCGGTCGCGAACGCAGCCGGCCCGTGGGTCGGCGAAGTGCTGCACGGCGCGCTCGGTCGCGGCGCGCAGCACAGCGTGCGGCTCGTGAAGGGCAGCCACATCATCACGCGGCGCCTGTTCGATCACGACCACGCATACATCTTCCAGAACCCGGACAAGCGGATCATCTTCGCGATTCCGTACGAGCACGACTTCACGCTGATCGGCACGACCGACGTCGAATACACGAACGATCCCGCGAAGGTCGCGATCGATCGCGACGAGACGCAGTATCTGTGCGATTCGATCAACCGCTACTTCAAGCGCAAGATCTCGCCGGCCGACGTGCACTGGACCTATTCGGGCGTGCGCCCGCTGCTGGAAGACGAAAACGCGGCGAACGCGTCGGCCGTCACGCGCGACTATCGCCTCGAGATGGACGACGGCGCCGGCGCGCCGCTGCTGTCGGTGTTCGGCGGCAAGATCACGACGTTCCGCAAGCTCGCGGAGGAAGCCGCCGACCTGCTGTGTCGCGCGCTCGGCCGCGACGCGAAGACCTGGACGGCCGGCGCGCCGCTGCCGGGCGGCGACATCGCGAACGCGAAGTTCGACGTGTTCGCCGACGCATTCGCGAAACGCCATCCGTGGCTGCCCGCCGCGCTTGCGCGCCGCTATGCGCGCGCGTACGGCACGCGCGCGGAACGCGTGGTGGACGGCGCGACGTCGCTCGCCGACCTCGGCGCCGAGATCGCCCCGGGCATCCACGACGCCGAACTGCGCTACCTGCGCGACGTCGAATGGGCGACCTGCGCGCAGGACGTGCTGTGGCGCCGCTCGAAGCTCGGCCTGCACGTGGCGCCGGGCACGCTCGACGCGGTGACGGCCGCGGTCGATGCGTGGTTCGCCGCCGCGCACGCGCCGCACGCGTGATCCGTTTGCAGTTGCAGTTGCCTGACCGACGTTGATTCACCGACGCGCCGCGTAACATGCGGCGCGCATCACAACTACGCCAATCCACGGATGGAGATGAGAGACATGCAGGATCAGTACATCCTCGCGCTTGACCAGGGCACGACGAGCTCCCGCGCAATGCTGTTCGATCGCCAGGGCAACATCGTATCGATCGCCCAGAAGGAATTCGAACAGATCTACCCGCAACCCGGCTGGGTCGAGCACGACCCGCAGGAAATCTGGTCGACGCAGGCGGGTGTCGCCGCCGAAGCCGTCACGCGCACCGGCCTGAACGGCACGTCGATCGCCGCGATCGGCATCACCAATCAGCGCGAGACGACGATCGTCTGGGATCGCGAGACGGGCCAGCCCGTCTACAACGCGATCGTGTGGCAGGACCGCCGCACCGCCGACTTCTGCGATTCGCTGAAAGCACAGGGCCTCGAGGCGAAGGTGCGCGCGAAGACCGGCCTGCCGATCGACTCGTACTTCTCCGCGACCAAGATCCGCTGGATCCTCGACAACGTGCCGGGCGCGCGCGACAAGGCGCGCCAGGGCAAGCTCGCGTTCGGCACCGTCGACAGCTGGCTCGTGTGGAACTTCACGAAGCACGAGCTGCACGTGACCGACGTGACGAACGCGTCGCGCACGATGCTGTTCAACATCCACACGCGCGAGTGGGACAGCGAGCTGCTCGAGCTGCTCGACATCCCGCGCAGCATGCTGCCGGAAGTGAAGGCGTCGTCGGAAATCTACGGCCATACGAAAACCACGGTGTTCGCGTCGAAGATCCCGCTCGCGGGGATCGCCGGCGACCAGCACGCGGCGCTGTTCGGCCAGATGTGCACGACGTCGGGCATGGTGAAGAACACCTACGGCACCGGCTGCTTCCTGATGATGAACACCGGCGACAAGCCGATCGAGTCGAAGAACAACCTCGTCACGACGATCGCGTGGCAGATCGGCGACGACGTGCAGTACGCGCTCGAAGGCAGCATCTTCATCGCGGGCGCGGTCGTGCAGTGGCTGCGCGACGGTGTCGGCATCATCAAGACGGCCGCTGAGATCGAAGCGCTCGCCGCGAGCGTGCCGCATACCGACGGCGTCTATCTCGTGCCGGCGTTCGCGGGCCTCGGCGCGCCGCACTGGAACGCACGGGCGCGCGGTTCGGTGTTCGGCGTCACGCGCGGCACCACGTCCGCGCATCTCGCGCGCGCGGCGCTCGATGCGATCGCCTATCAGTCGCTCGACGTGCTGGCCGCGATGGAAGCCGACTCGGGCATCAGCATCGGCGAGCTGCGCGTCGACGGCGGCGCGAGCGCGAACGACCTGCTGATGCAGTTCCAGGCCGACCTGCTCGGCGTCGACGCGGTGCGCCCGCAGATCACCGAGACGACCGCGCTCGGCGCAGCCTACCTCGCGGGCCTCGCGATCGGCTACTGGAAGAACCTCGACGAAGTGCGCAGCCAGTGGCAGCTCGATCGCCGCTTCTCGCCGTCGATGCCGAAGGAGCAGGTCGAGCGCTGCATGGCCGGCTGGCAACGCGCGGTGCGCGCCGCGAAGGCGTGGGCCGACGACGTGCAGTAAGCACCGCGGCAGAAATCACAAGAACTCCGAACGAAATACAACAACACCGGCGGACCGCGCAACGCGCGAGTCCGCCGCGACCTACGAGAGACAAACATGTCACCTTATATTGCAGAATTCATCGGCACCGCCATTCTCGTGCTGCTCGGCAACGGCGCGGTCGCCAACGTGCTGCTGGCGAAGACCAAGGGCAAGGGCGCGGACCTGATCGTGATCGTGATGGGCTGGGCGATGGCCGTGTTCGTCGCCGTCTACGTGACCGCATCGTTCAGCGGCGCGCACCTGAACCCGATCGTCACGATCAGCCTCGCGCTCGCGGGCAAGTTCGCGTGGTCGAAGGTCGGCGGCTACATCCTCGCGCAGATGCTCGGCGGGATGGCGGGCGCCTTGCTCGTGTGGCTCGCGTATCGCCAGCACTTCGCGAAGGAAGTCGATGCGGACCTGAAGCTCGCGGTGTTCTGCACGGCGCCCGCGATCCGCAGCACCACGCACAATGTGCTGACCGAAGCGATCTGCACGTTCGTGCTGATCCTCGGCGTGCTGTATCTCGCGTCGCCGCAGGTCGGCCTCGGCGCGCTCGACGCGCTGCCGGTCGGCCTGCTCGTGCTCGGCATCGGCATCTCGCTCGGCGGGCCGACCGGTTATGCGATGAGCCCGGCGCGCGACCTGTCGCCGCGCCTGATGCATGCGCTGCTGCCGATCCCCGGCAAGCGCGACAGCGACTGGCGCTATGCGTGGGTGCCGGTGATCGGCCCGCTGCTCGGCGGCGCCGCGGCGGCCGGCCTGTATCTGCGCCTGCACGCGATGGCCTGAGCGCGCCGTCATTCGACCTCGAGCCTGCGCGCGGCACGGCCTGCCGCGCGCTTCCGGCCACTCACTTCGTCGCGCGATCGTCGCTTCGCCGGCACCGCGCATCGGCCGTGGCCGATACCGGACGACTTCGACGCCGGGACCACGCTTCGCGACACGCAAGGGCTCGCGGGTCGGAACGGTGATCGACGACGAGTCCGCCGCGCTCGCGCCGCACGGCGCAGCCGCGAAAGCACGTATCATGGCGGCATGATCGGCGTCGCCGACACCCCGCTTCTTCACCATCATGCTCGATCACCTTATCTGCGACTGCGACGGCGTGCTCGTCGACAGCGAAGTCATTGCCGACCGCGTGCTGCTCGAAACGCTGTCCGCCACCTTCCCGCACCTCGATTTCGAAGCCGCCGCGAAGTCCGCGTTCGGCCAGCAGACGTCGCGCTTTCTCGCGGGGCTCGAAGCGCATTTCGGCATCCGGATGCCGGACAACTTCATCGAGACCGTCGAGCGCAACATCGAAACCGGTCTCGCGCAATCGCTCGCGCCGATCACCGGCGTGCGCGACGCGTTGCTGAAGGTCGGCCTGCCGGCCGCGGTGGTGTCGAACAGCCGGCTCGTGCGCGTGCGCAGCTCGCTGAAGCGCGCGTCGCTCACCGAAATCTTCGGCGAGCGCGTGTTCAGCTCCGAGCAGGTCGCGCGGCCGAAGCCCTACCCCGACGTGTACCTGCATGCGGCGCGCACGCTTGGCGTCGCGCCGGCGCGCTGCATCGTCGTCGAGGACAGCGTGTCGGGCCTGAACGCCGCGCGCGCGGCGGGCATGAAGACGATCGCGTTCGTCGGCGCGAGCCACATCCCCGACAACTACGCGGACGCGCTGCGCGCGATGGGCATCACGCGGATCATGCGGAGGATGGATGAACTGCCGGCGCTCGTCGCGGCCGGCCTGCGCGGCGAATTCGGCGACGTGCAGTCCTGACCGACCGCCGCGCCGGAGCGACATCACCGGCGTGCGGCTCGCTGCGCACGCCGTACCGCGGGCGCCACGGTGCGCCCGCCATGCCGGCCCTCAGGCCGGCTCGCAGCAGCGCTCGCGCGCGGCCGCCAGCGCTTCGCGGAATTCGACGAGTTCCGCGATCGTCAGCATCGGCAGCCCGTGCTGCTGCGCGAAACGCTCGACGTCGTCGCCGCGCGTCATCGTGCCGTCGGGATTCATCAGCTCGCACAGCACGCCCGCCGGCTTCAGCCCCGCGAGGATCGACAGGTCGACCGTCCCTTCGGTGTGGCCGCGGCGCGCCAGCACGCCGCCCGGTTGCGCGCGCAACGGAAACACGTGGCCGGGGCGCACGATGTCGTACGGCTTCGCATCGTCGGCGATCGCCGCGCGGATCGTCGTCACGCGGTCGGCCGCGGACACGCCGGTATGCACGCCTTCGCGCGCCTCGATCGACACGGTGAACGCGGTGCCGTTGCGGCTCTCGTTGGTCTGCACCATCGGCGGCAGCTCGAGCGCGCGGACCTTGTCGTCGGTCAGGCACAGGCACACGATGCCGCTGCACTCGCGGATCAGGAGCGCCATCGTCTCGGGCGTGATGCGTTCGGCGGCGACGATCAGGTCGGCCTCGTTTTCTCGGTCGTGATCGTCCTGCAACACGACCGCGCGGCCCGCGCGCAACGCGTCGAGCGCGGCGGCGATGCGCGGCGGCACCGGTTCGGAATCCAGCAACGGGAGATCGGCAAAGGCGTCGGCAGGTGCCGACGAAACGGACTTGAAGGACATGTGAAACGCTCCTCGCGATTACGATTTGGGCGAAAAACGTTTCAGGGCATTGCAAACAGACAGAACGACAACCCGCTTCGCACGGACGGCAAAGCGGCCCTGACGGACATGACTATCTGCACATCTTCTCTCATCCGGACTATGACCGTCGGCTCTGGCATTCGACCAGATCTGCTGACCCCGCGCAAATGCGCGGGCGCTCGCGGGCTCGCCGGCTTTCGCCAGCCTACCGCCGGTGGGGAATTTCGCCCCGCCCTGAAGACGCACTGATTACCGGCCCGGGGATCTCCCCGTGGAACGGCCGGCCAAGCATACATCAGCTGCGCGCACCGCGCAGCGAACCACACCTAAAACCTTACTGACGACGCCGTCTAACGGCATCGTCCGAACGGCCGACACCGGGCCTGCGCGCGTCCCGATGGAACCGGCGCCGGCCCGGCGACCCGCCCGCGCGCTCAGCCGGCCGCGTGCGCGGCGTCGGGCACGAGCCAGCGCGGCGGCACCTCGGGGCTCACCGTCACGCGGAACGCGCGCGCCTCGCTGTCGCCGGGATTGCGCAGGCTGTACGGCTGGTCGGCGTCGAACACGATTGCGTCGCCGGTCGCGAGCAACTGGCGGCGATCGTGCACGCTGACTTCGAGCGTGCCCTCGCTGACGACCAGGTTGACCGTCGTGCCGGGCGCGCGGCGCGTGCCGGGCTCCGTGTGCAGCGGCGCGATCCGCAGCTCGTGGAACTCGGCCGCGGCCGGTTCGCCTTCCGGATACAGCGCGCGCGCCGAGAAGCGGCCGTTCGAGCTGACGACGCGCGCCGCGCGCTCGGCCGCCAGGTGCTCGAAGCCGTTCACCGCGTGACGGCGCAGGAATGCGGCGACCGATACCTTGAGCGCCGCGGCGATCTTGCAGAGCACCTTGATCGACGGCACGCTGCGCGCGGATTCGATCTGCGCGAGCATCGCGCGCGACACGCCGGACAGCCGCGCGAGCGCATCGAGCGACAGCTGCCGCTCGGCGCGCAGGCGCGCGAGGTTCACGCCGACGACCTGCTCGAGGACGTCGAGCGACGCGGACGTCCGCGCGTCGACGGCATTGCCGGATTCGAAGGAAGACACGTCGCGCACCAGCGCAAGGGGTGAAGACATAGCATGGCCTCCGGGCCGCCGCGCGGCCCTGCGAATGGGGTAAGCCTGAATCGGAATCGGGTTGCGCCACGAACGGCGCGTATCGAGACGCTATCACCCGGCCCCGACCCGGCAAACGAAGTTATCTTCACACCGTTATCAGCATCGCGGAGGAATGCGTTTCTCGCGAACCTTTTCCTGTCGCCATAGCGCCGGTGCACTGCCGCCCGATGCACCGTCAATGCGCGGCCGGTGCGGCGCCGCGCGCCGGCGCGCGCGCATCGAGCCGCATCGCGAGCCACGTGACGACGAGCGCCGCGAACGTCACCGCGACGGCGACCCACGGCAGCGCGTCGAGCGCGAAGCCGTGCCCCAGCGCGAGGCCGCCGAGCCACGCGCCGGCGGCATTACCGACGTTGAACGCGCCGATGTTCAGCGTCGACGCGAGATGCGGCGCGCTCGCGGCCTTCTCGACGACGCGCGCCTGCAGCGGCGGCACCGTCGCGAACGCGGCGATTCCCCACACGAACACGGTCACCGCGGCCGCGACCGGCAGATGGCTCGTCTTCGCGAACACGGCCATCACGGCCATCAGCGCGACCAGGATCGCGATCAGCGACGGCATCAGCGCGCGATCGGCGAGCTTGCCGCCGAGCGTGTTGCCGACCGTCAGCCCCGCGCCGAACAGCACGAGGATCAACGCGACCGCGCGTGGCGAATAGCCGGTGACGGTTTCGAGGATCGGCGCGATATACGTGAACACGACGAACACGCCGCCGAAACCGAGCACGGTCATCAGCAGCGCGAGCCAGACCTGCGGCTCCTTCAGCACGCGCACTTCGTGGCCGAGGCCGACGGGCCCGCTGTCGTGGCGGTTCGGCACCAGCAGCGCGACGCCGCCGAGCGACAGCACGCCGAGCGCGGCGACGATCCAGAACGACGCGCGCCAGCCGAGCAGCTGGCCGACGAACGTGCCGAACGGCACGCCGAGCACGTTCGACAGCGTGAGGCCCGTGAACATCAGCGCGATCGCGCTCGCGCGCTTGTCGGCCGGCACGAGCGACGCGGCGACCACGGCGCCGATCCCGAAGAACGAGCCGTGCGCGAACGACGTGACGACGCGCGCGACCATCAGCATCGCGTAGCCGGACGCGGTCGCGCACAGCACGTTGCCGACGATGAAGATCGCCATCAGCAGCTGCAGCGCGGCCTTGCGCGGCATGCGGCTCGTCAGCACCGCGAGCAGCGGCGCGCCGGCCGCGACGCCGAGCGCGTAGCCGGTGACCAGCAGCCCGGCCGACGGCAGCGACACGGCGAGGTCGTGCGCGACTTCGGGCAACAGGCCCATGATGATGAATTCGGTGGTGCCGATGGCGAAGGCGCTGATCGCGAGCGCCAGGAGCGGAATGGGCATGACGTTCTCCGAAAGGGCGGCGGACGCGGCGCCCGGTCGGTGCCGCACCGCACAAAAGGCGGGATCTGCGCGCATTGTCCCGAATACGCCTATCTTTGATAATTGGCGTGGCATTTGAACCATTTTCAAAAATTTCTGGAAAATCCGATGGATCGACTGGGCGACATCCGGCTGTTCGTCGAGGCGGCCGAACTGGGCAGCCTGTCCGCGGCCGGGCGCAAGCTGAACCTCACGCCGGCCGCCGCGAGCGCGCGCCTTGCGAAGCTCGAGGCGAAGGTCGCGACGCGGCTGTTCGAGCGCTCCACGCGGCAGCTGCGGCTCACCGACGAAGGCCGGCTCTACCTGAACTGCTGCCGGCAGGCGCTGCAGGCGCTCGACGACGCGCATGCGCTGCTGCAGGAAGGCCGCAACGTGGTGGCCGGCAAGGTGCGGTTGTCGTCGACGTCCGATTTCGGCCGCAACCAGCTGCTCGACTGGCTCGACGAATTCACCACGCTGCACCCGGGCGTCACGTTCTCGCTGACGGCGTCCGATTCGGCGTCGAACCTGTGGCAGGACGAGATCGACCTCGCAATCCGCTTCGCCGCCCCGCCCGACGGCGCGCTGATCGCGCGCCGGCTCGCCGCGAACCGGCGCGTGCTGTGCGCGGCGCCGTCGTTCGTCGAGCGCCACGGCGTGCCGGCCGACCCGCACGATCTGGCCCGCTTTCCCTGCAACGTGATCACGATCGCGTCGGGCCCGATGAACACGTGGCGCTTCACGCGCGGCGACGAGGTGCAGACCCACACGGTGCCGGTGTCGACCGCGTTCGAGACCAACGACGGCGGCTTGACCCGCGAATGGACGCTGCGCGGCCACGGCATCGCGCTGAAGTCGCTGTGGGACATCGCCGACGACGTGCGCGCCGGCCGGCTGCGCGTGCTGCTGCCCGACTGGCGGCACCAGGACGCGCCGCTGCACGCGATCTATCACAGCAAGCGCTACATGGCGCCGCGCGTGCGCGTGCTGCTCGACTTCCTCGCCGAACGCTTCGCGCGCGAGGAAGCGGCGCTGGACGACCTGCTGAACGCGTGCCGCTGACGGCCGCCGCGCCGTCATATCAGGGTCGGAATGCAACGAAAGGCGTCGCGCGGCCGCAACCCGCCGCCCGCCCGGCACGGCGCGTAAAGCTATAATGGAGGGCTTTCCCGACGGCTTTTCATGCGTTCACGCGTTGCGCGAGAGGCTCGCCCGACGCGCGCTGCGCGCCCCGGTCCGCCACGCGGCACCGGCACGCGCCGCTGCATCGCAGCAGCCGTCCCGATTCACCCTTGACGACGCCCCCAGGTCAACCACTGCGAACGGCGAATCCCCATGACCAAGAAAGTTTACGTAAAGACCTTCGGCTGCCAGATGAACGAGTACGACTCGGACAAGATGGTGGACGTGCTCAATGCGGCCGAAGGCCTCGAAAAGACCGATACCCCGGAAGACGCGGACATCATCCTGTTCAACACGTGCTCGGTGCGTGAGAAGGCGCAGGAAAAGGTGTTCTCCGATCTCGGCCGCGTGCGCGAGCTGAAGGAAGCGAAGCCGGACCTGCTGATCGGCGTCGGCGGCTGCGTCGCCAGCCAGGAAGGCGCGTCGATCGTGTCGCGCGCGCCGTACGTCGACCTCGTGTTCGGCCCGCAAACCTTGCACCGCCTGCCTCAGATGATCGACGCGCGCCGCGAGAGCGGCCGCGCGCAGGTCGACATCTCGTTCCCGGAAATCGAGAAGTTCGACCACCTGCCGCCCGCGCGCGTCGAGGGCCCGAGCGCGTTCGTGTCGATCATGGAAGGCTGCTCGAAGTACTGCAGCTACTGCGTCGTGCCGTACACGCGCGGCGATGAAGTGTCGCGCCCGCTCGACGACGTGCTGACCGAAGTGGCCGGCCTCGCCGACCAGGGCGTGCGCGAAGTCACGCTGCTCGGCCAGAACGTGAACGCCTACCGCGGCGCGCTGGCGGCCGGCTCGTCCGAAATCGCCGATTTCGCGACGCTGATCGAATACGTCGCCGACATCCCCGGCATCGAACGGATCCGCTACACGACGTCTCATCCGAAGGAATTCACGCAGCGCCTGATCGACACCTACGCGAAGGTGCCGAAGCTCGTGAGCCACCTGCACCTGCCGGTCCAGCACGGCTCCGACCGCATCCTGATGGCGATGAAGCGCGGCTACACGGTGCTGGAATACAAGTCGGTGATCCGCAAGCTGCGCGCGATCCGCCCGGACCTGTCGCTGTCGACCGACATGATCGTCGGCTTCCCCGGCGAGACCGAAGAGGATTTCGACAAGATGATGGCGCTCGTGCACGAGATGAGCTACGACACCAGCTTCTCGTTCATCTACAGCCCGCGCCCCGGCACGCCGGCCGCGAACCTGCACGACGACACGCCGCGCGAGGTCAAGCTCAAACGCCTGCAACATCTGCAGGCGACCATCGAGGAAAACGTCGCGCGCATCAGCCAGTCGATGGTCGGGAAGGTTGAGCGGATCCTCGTCGAGGGCCCGTCGCGCAAGGATCCGAACGAACTGTCGGGCCGCACCGAGAACAACCGGGTCGTGAATTTCCCGGCGCCGCTCGCGTCGCACCCGCGCCTGATCGGCCAGATGATCGACGTGAAGATCAACCATGCGTACCCGCACTCGCTGCGCGGCGAGCTGCTGCTCGTGAGCGACGACGCGAGCGCGGCCACCCACTGACCGACTGACGTTCCACAGGAGCCCGACGCTACTTTGAAGACCGTCCAAGCACTGGAATTCACCGCGCCGCGCGACGACAACGCGCGCCTCGCCAACCTCTGCGGCCCGCTCGACGAGAACCTGCGGCAGATCGAACAGGCGCTCGACGTCACGCTCGCGCGGCGCGGCCACCGGATCACGATCCGCGGCCGCGGCGCGAAGCTCGCGCTCGCGGCGCTCGAGAACTTCTACAACCGCGCGCGCGATCCGCTGTCGGTGGACGATATCCAGCTCGCGCTGGTCGAAGTGCGCCACACGTCCGGCAACGGCCGCCAGGACACGCTCGACGTGCGCTTTCGCGGCGATCCGGACCATCCGTTCGACGAGCCCGTCGCGCAGCTCGACGCGGAAATGCCGGACGAAGAACCCGCGCCGAAGCTCTACACGCGGCGCGCCGACCTGCGCGGCCGCACGCCCGCGCAGCGCGAATACCTGAAGCAGATCCTGCAGCACGACGTGACGTTCGGCATCGGGCCGGCCGGCACCGGCAAGACCTACCTCGCGGTCGCGTGCGCGGTCGATGCGCTCGAGCGCGACCAGGTCAAGCGAATCGTGCTGACGCGCCCGGCCGTCGAGGCCGGCGAGCGGCTCGGCTTCCTGCCGGGCGATCTCGCGCAGAAGGTCGACCCGTACCTGCGGCCGCTGTACGACGCGCTGTACGACCTGCTCGGCTTCGACAAGACCGCGAAGATGTTCGAGCGCCAGATGATCGAGATCGCGCCGCTCGCCTACATGCGCGGCCGCACGCTGAACCACGCGTTCATCATCCTCGACGAGGCGCAGAACACGACGCCCGAGCAGATGAAGATGTTCCTCACGCGGATCGGTTTCGGCTCGAAGGCCGTCGTCACCGGCGACACGAGCCAGGTCGATCTGCCGCGCGGGCACAAGAGCGGCCTCGTCGAGGCGCAGCAGGTGCTCGGCGGCGTGCGCGGCATCGCGCTCACGCGCTTCACGAGCGCCGACGTCGTGCGCCATCCGCTCGTCGCGCGCATCGTCGAGGCGTACGACGACTTCCACGCGCAGCACAAGGACGCGTAGGAAGCCGGCTGCGCCAGCGCGCCGCACCGGCCGACGGCCCGGCCCGCCCGACGGCGCGCCGGGCATTTTTTCGCCCGCGCGCGGCCGGTTCGAATTCGGGAGCGATCGGCCGTTTGGTGTATCCTCAACGCGTTCCAATCGCCGCACCCGTCATGAAATCTTCCCGTTCTCGCAAGTCCGGGCGCGACCAGTCCGCCGCGCCCGATTCCCCGCGTCTTTCGCTGTTCGATGCGAAGGGCAAGGCCCGGACCGTCAACGCGCAAGGGCTTCGAATCGACTTCCCGGACGGCCGCAGCCTGATGTTCGACCTGTCGGGCAGCTCGGGCGAGGCAGCCGTCGCGATCGTCGCGCAGCACAACGATCCGGCGATGCGCGCGAAGCTCGCGCTGCAGCCCGAGCACTACGACAGCGTGACGCTGCACGTGGGTGCCGAACCCGCGCCGCGCGACGAGGAAATCGCGGAAATGGCAGACGAGCTGCGCGAGCTGGAGCTCGACCTGTCCGTGCAGTACGGTGACGAGATCACCGCCGACATCCGCAAGACGCTGCCGAAACGCAAGCTGATCGCCGAATGGCTCGAGCCGGCGCTGTTCGCGAACGCGCAGCTCACCGTGCGCTTCGTCGGCGAGGAAGAAGGCCGCACGCTGAACGCCGGCTACCGCCACAAGGACTACCCGACCAACGTGCTGACCTTCGCGTACGACCCGGCGCCCGACGGCACCGTGATCGGCGACCTCGTGCTGTGCTGCCCGGTCGTCGAGAAGGAAGCGCACGAACAGGGCAAGCCGCTCGTCGCCCATTACGCGCACCTGCTGGTGCACGGCGCGCTGCACGCGCAGGGCTACGATCACGAGACGAGCGACGAGGACGCCGCCGAAATGGAAGCGCTCGAAGTCGACATCCTCGCGAAGCTGGGCTTCCCGAACCCGTACCAGTAAAAGCCGTCCGCACCATGCACCACGCCGCGATGCTGCCGCCCGCCTACCCGCCGTCGATCGGCGAGGGACGGCTGCTGACGGAAGACGAACTCGCGGCGTCGCTCGCGCACACGATGCGCGACTGGGACGGCCGGCAGGATCTCTGGCTGTTCGGCTATGGCTCGCTGATCTGGAACCCCGGGCTGCCGACCATCGCCGCCGTGCGCGGCAAGGTGCACGGCTACCATCGCGGGCTCTACCTGTGGTCGCGCGTGAACCGCGGCACGCCCGAACGTCCGGGCCTCGTGCTCGCGCTCGATCGCGGCGGCTCGTGCTCGGGCATCGCGTTCCGGCTCGCGGGCCCGACCGCGCAGCCGCATCTCGAGACGTTGTGGAAACGCGAAATGCCGATGGGGTCGTACCGGCCCGCGTGGCTGCCGTGCACGCTCGAGACCGGCGAACGCGTGAACGCGCTGGCATTCGTGATGCGCCGCGACGTGCCCACCTACACCGGCAAGCTGACCGACCCCGTCGTGAAGGAAGTGTTCAGCTGCGCGGCCGGCCGCTACGGCACGACGCTCGACTACGTGAGCCGCACCGTGGACGCGCTGCGCGCGAGCGGCATCCCCGACCGCGCGCTGGAAGGGCTGCTCGCGCGATGCCGGTGATGCCCGACCGGCCGGCTTGCGCCACACCGGCCGCCGCCCCCGTGCGTTCGAAGGAGAATCCGCGCCGATGAACCCGTCACGCAGATCGCGCGCCATGCTGGCCGCGCTGCTCGTCGCCACGAGCATCGCGCTGTCCGGCTGCGGCATGTTCGGTTGCGGCGGCGCCGCGACCAACGGCGCGGCCGCCGGCGGCTGTTCCGCCGGCATGCGCTTCTGAGGGTCCGAGCGCCCGCCCGGCCCGCCCGGCCCGCCCTGCACGCGACGAAATGCCGCCGACGCCGACCGGCCGGCCGGTCGCCTCCGCTTTTTTTGCCGCCGTGCCCCGCCGCCCCTTTCTGAGATAGGATGGATACACAGGACGGCGTCGCGCCCGGCGCGGCCGTTCCCGAGCGGGGCTCGCGCGCGCCGCCTGCCCCTGGCCGGACGGCCGGTGTGACACGGCCGCGCCATGCCCTTGGTGTATCCTTGCCTACTCCGTGACCGCGCGCCCCGGCATGACCCGGGCGCACCACCATGAACGATTCGTATCCCAGTCGTAAGCTCACCGACAAACCGCAAGAAAAGCGCTCGCTGCTCGAGCGCCTGACCGACTTCATCTCGCCCGAGCCGGAATCCCGGTCCGAGCTGCTGGAAATCCTCCAGGACGCCCACGAACGCAACCTGATCGACGCCGATTCGCTGTCGATGATCGAAGGCGTGTTCCAGGTGTCCGACCTGTGCGCGCGCGACATCATGGTGCCGCGCGCGCAGATGGACGCGATCAACATCGCCGACAAGCCTGAAGACTTCATCCCGTTCGTCCTCGAGAAGGCGCACTCGCGCTACCCCGTGTACGAGGAGAACCGCGACAACGTGATCGGCGTGCTGCTCGCGAAGGACCTGCTGCGCTTCTACGCCGAAGAGGAATTCGACGTGCGCGGGATGCTGCGCCCCGCCGTGTTCATTCCCGAATCGAAGCGCCTGAACGTGCTGCTGCACGACTTCCGCGTGAACCGCAACCACCTCGCGATCGTCGTCGACGAATACGGCGGCGTCGCGGGCCTGATCACGATCGAGGACGTGCTCGAACAGATCGTCGGCGACATCGAGGACGAATACGACTTCGACGAGGAAGCCGGCAACATCATCTCGGGGCCCGACGGCCGCTTCCGCGTGCGCGCGCTCACCGAGATCGAACAGTTCAACGAGGCGTTCGGCACCGACTTCCCCGACGACGAGGTCGACACGATCGGCGGGCTGATCACCCATCATTTCGGCCGCGTGCCGCACCGCGGCGAGAAGCTGCAGCTCGGCAACCTCGTGTTCGAGATCCAGCGCGGCGATGCGCGCCAGGTCCACGTACTGCTGGTGCGCCGCAACCCCCTCGCGAGCCGCCGCGCCGAAACCTCGCACGAGGACTGACCGTCTCGCGCCGGTCGCGTCTCCTTCAACCGCTCGCCCTCTTTTGCTTCACATGGACGATCCGATCCCGTCCCGCCCGGCTGGCGGTCTTCTCGCGCCGGCGCCCGGCCGCACGCTGCCGCGCTGGCACTATCCGGCCGCGCTGCTCGCCGGCGCGGCCAATACGCTCAGCTTCGCACCGACCCCGCACGGCGGCTGGCTGCAACTCGTCGTATTCGTCTGGTTTTTCGCGCAGCTGACGCGCACGTCGAGCTGGCGCGGCGCCGCGCTCACCGGCGGCGCGTTCGGCTTCGGCAACTTCATCAGCGGCATCTGGTGGCTCTACATCAGCATGCACGTGTACGGCGAGATGGCCGCACCGCTCGCGGGCGGCGCGCTGGTGCTGTTCTCGCTCTACCTGTCGCTGTACCCGGCGTTCTCGGCGGGGCTCTGGTCGTTCTGCGCAGGCCATGCATGGCATCGCCGCGAACCCGATCCGCGGCCGTTCTCGCCGACCTGGCACGGCGCGTTTGCGTTCGCGAGCGCCTGGGCGCTCGGCGAATGGCTGCGCGGCACCGTATTCACCGGCTTCCCGTGGCTCGCGAGCGGCTATCCGCAGGTCGACGGTCCGTTCGCGGGCTTCGCGCCGGTCGTCGGCGTGTACGGCATCGCCTGGGTGCTCGCGCTGTTCGCCGCGCTGGTCGTGCAGGCGCTCGTCGCCGCGCGCCGGGCGCCCGCATCCGAAAACAGCGCCGCCGGCAACGCGCGCGTGCGCATCGCCGCGCCGGCCGGCATCGCCGTCGCGCTCGTCGCGGCCGGCATCGCGCTGTCGCAGGCCGCGTGGACCGTGCCCGCGAACGCGCCGCTCACGGTGCGGCTGCTGCAGGGCAACGTGAAGCAGGACATCAAGTTCGAGCAGGAAGGCATCGACGCGGCGATCAAGATGTACACGCAGATGATCGTCGAGAAACCGGCCGACCTGATCGTCACGCCGGAGACCGCGATCGCGGTGATGATCCAGGAGCTGCCCGAACCGTTCGCCGTCGCGATCCGCAAGTTCAGCGACACGACCGGCTCGGCCGTGCTGTTCGGCGCGGTCGGCGCATCGGTCACGCCGGACGGCCACTACGTCGACTACACGAACAGCCTGTACGGCGTGACGCCGCACTCGCGCGACATCTATCACTACGACAAGCACCATCTCGTGCCCTTCGGCGAGTTCATCCCGTGGGGCTTCCGGTGGTTCGTCGACCTGATGAAGATGCCGCTCGGCGACTTCGCGCGCGGCGCGCCGGTGCAGAAGCCGTTCCTCGTGCACAACCAGCCGGTGATGGCCGACATCTGCTACGAGGACTTGTTCGGCGAGGAAATCGCCGCGACGATCCGCGACAATCCGCAGCCGCCCGGCGTGCTCGTCAACGTGACGAACCTCGCGTGGTTCGGCGACACGATCGCACTCGACCAGCACCTGCAGATCGCGCGGATGCGCGCGCTCGAGACGGGCCGGCCGATGCTGCGCTCGACCAATACCGGGATGACCGCCGCGATCGACGCGCGCGGCCGCGTGCTCGGCCAGCTCAAGCCGTTTACGATCGGCTCGCTCGACGTGCGGATCGAAGGCACGAGCGGCTTCACGCCGTACGTGACGAGCGGCAACAACATCGTGCTCGCGGTGTCGCTGGTGCTGCTCGCGTTCGGCTTCACGTTCGGGCCGGGCCTGCGCCGCCGCAACGGCGCGCAGGCCGGCGGCGACCGCAACGCCTGACGCATCGGGCGGCCGGCGCCGTCGATGCGGCATGCGGACCGCCCCGCCCGCCGACGTTCGGCGCACGAGGCCGAGTCCGCACGACACCCCGGCAAGCCGCATGCAGGAAGCAACGACGCGCGACAGCGCGACGGCCAGCCGTTCAGGCCGGCCGCTGCGCGGCCGCGGCCAGGCCGCGCAGATCCCGCCCGAGCGCTTCCAGCACCGGCGCCCACGCGCCGAACGTCGGCTGCCGGTACAGCGTCGCGGTCGGATACCACGGGCTGTCGGTGCGCTCGAGCAGCCATGGCCAGTGCGGATTCACGTCGAGCAGCACCCAGGTGCGCGCGCCGAGCGCGCCCGACAGGTGCGCGACCGATGTGCACACCGTGATCACCAGATCCAGCGCGCCGATGAACGCGGCCGTATCGTCGAAACTCTCGAGTTCGCCGGTGAAGTCCTCGATCGCGAAACCGGCCGTGCGCGCCGCGGCGACATCCGCGTCCGCGCCCGGCTGCAGCGAGTAAAACGCGACGCCGTCGACACCGCGCAACGCATCGGCATAGCGCTCGAGCCCGACGCGCCGCAACGGATTGCGCTGGTGCCCCGCGCTGCCCGTCCATACGAGCCCGACCTTCAGCCGGCCGTCGCCCGCGAGCCGCGCTCGCCATGCGTCGCGCGCGCGCGGATCGGCATGCAGGTACGGCACCGCCGCGCCGAGCGTCGACGTCTCCATCCCGAGCATCAACGGCAGGCCGATCAGCGGCACTTCGTAGTCGAACGCCGGCAGCGCGTCGACGCCGCCGCCCGCGCTGAACGCATCCGCGTGCGCGCCGAGGCTGCGCCGCATCAGCGTGCCCACCTGCGGAAACGTGTTCCACGCGAGCCGGCCGCCCTCGCGGTGCACGCGCTCGGCGAGCGGCGCGACGAAGCGCGCGAACTGCAGCACGTCGCCGAGCCCCTGCTCGCCCCAGACGAGCAGCGTCTTGCCCGCGAGCGGCTCGCCGTGCCAGCGCGGGCCGGGCAGCACCGGCCGGCGGCCGCGCAGCTCGCCGGCGCCGTCCCAGCGCGCCTCGTGGCCGCGCCAGCCGGCCGCGTAGTTGCCGCGCACGAGCTGGATGATCGCGAGGTTGAAACGGAACGACGCGTCATCGGGCGCCAGCTCGCACGCGCGCGCCGCATGGCGCTCGGCGTCGTCCCAGCGTTGCGCCTCCTTCATCGCCATCGCGATGTTGTTCTGCGCGAGCGCATTGTCGGGCGCGATCTCCGCGAGCCGCGCCGCGCACGCGAGCGCGCCGTCGAGGTCCTGCGTCGCCAGCCGCGCGACGACCAGGTTGGTCCACACCTGCACGTCGTGCGGGTCGGCCGCCACGGCCGCGTCGAGCAGCGCGATTTCTTCGTTGCGGTCGCCGCCCGACAGCCGCAGCGCGATCGCCAGGTTGTTGCGCAGCGACGGCCAGCCCGGATCGAGCGCATAGGCGGCGCGGTACGACGCGACGGCGTCGGCGTGACGGCCGAGCATCTGCAGCGCATAGCCATGATTGAAACTCGCGCCGGCGCCCGGATGCACGCGCAGCGCGCATTCGGCCAGCGCGAGCGCGTCGGCGCCACGCTGCCGTGCGACGAGCGCCGCGGTAAGCTGCGCGAGCGCGGCCATGTCGACGGCGTGCAGATGGCCGGCGGCGGCGAGCCAGAGCGCATGCGAGTCGCGCTCGCCGCGCGCGTGCGCGTCGGCGGCCTGCCCGAGCAGCGCAAGCAGCGGCGGCATCAGCGGAATGAGGAGGTCGTTCGAATCGTCCATGCGGTCCGGAGTGGGCAATCGGTCGCGCGGCAGGCGTCGCGCGCGCCGCAATACGCGCATCTTAACGCCCGCGCAAAGCGGCGCGGCAGGCGGAGCGAGCAGCGCATCGCGACACCGCGCGCGAGCGCACCGCGCGCATCGACGCGCCGCGCACAGGCCGCGCACGGCTCGCCCGAAACACCGCCGACGCCCCCTTCGTCCGCGTTCCGGCCGCATCCGGCCGCCGATCCGGTAAAATTGCACGTTTCAGCACACTAACAAGCCGCGCCGCCGCGCGAGCCGACCCTCCGGGCCCCGCCCGGAGCGCCGCCCGCAACGGAGCGCCAGCGCCACGAAGGCTCTTCATGCTTACGTTTCAGCAAATCATCCTGACGCTGCAGTCCTACTGGGACAAGCAGGGTTGCGCCCTGCTCCAGCCCATCGACATGGAAGTCGGCGCGGGCACGTCGCACGTCCACACGTTCCTGCGCGCGGTCGGCCCGGAGCCATGGCGCGCCGCCTACGTGCAGCCGTCGCGCCGCCCGAAGGACGGCCGCTACGGCGAGAACCCGAACCGCCTGCAGCATTACTACCAGTACCAGGTCGTGCTCAAGCCGGCGCCGGAGAACATCCTCGATCTCTACCTCGGTTCGCTGGAAGCGCTCGGCTTCGACCTGAAGCAGAACGACGTGCGCTTCGTGGAAGACGACTGGGAGAACCCGACGCTCGGCGCGTGGGGCCTCGGCTGGGAAGTGTGGCTGAACGGCATGGAAGTCACGCAGTTCACGTATTTCCAGCAGGTCGGCGGCCTCGACTGCAAGCCGGTGCTCGGCGAAATCACGTACGGCCTCGAGCGCCTCGCGATGTACCTGCAGAAGGTCGAGAACGTGTACGACCTCGTGTGGACCGAATGGGAAGAGCAAGGCCCGAACGGCCCCGAGCTGCGCCGCCTGTCGTACGGCGACGTCTACCACCAGAACGAGGTCGAGCAGTCGACCTACAACTTCGAGCACGCGAACGTCGACCTGCTGTTCACGTTCTTCAACAGCTACGAAGCGGAAGCGAAGAAGATGATCGACGCGCAGCTCGCGCTGCCCGCGTATGAACTCGTGCTGAAGGCCGGCCACACGTTCAACCTGCTCGACGCGCGCGGCGCGATCTCGGTCACGGAACGCGCGGCGTACATCGGCCGCATCCGCGCGCTGTCGCGTCTCGTCGCGCAGGCTTACTACGACTCGCGCGAGAAGCTCGGCTTCCCGATGCTCGGCAACCCGCCGGGCGTGCCGGGCCTCACCACCGACGCCCAGGACGCCGCCCAGCCGGCATGGGCGCCGCCGCTCAAGGTCGAACGCAAGATCGATCAGGACTGACGAGACGAGATTCAATCCACACATGACGCACAATCATCCCGCCCCCCTGCTCGTCGAACTGCTGACCGAAGAGCTGCCGCCGAAGGCCCTCGCACGCCTCGGCGACGCATTCGCCGAAGGCCTCGCGCAACGCCTCGCGGCGCGCGACCTCATCGAAGGCGAACTCGTATTCGAACGCTACGCCACGCCGCGCCGCCTCGCGGTCGTCGTGCAGAACGTGCGCGCCGTCGCGCCTGAAAAGCAGGTCCGCGAAAAGGTCCTGCCGGTGTCCGTCGCGCTCGACGCGGAGGGCCGGCCGACCGCCCCGCTCGCGAAGAAGCTCGCGGCGCTCGGCCATCCGAACCTGTCGATCGCCGATCTCGAGCGCGCGCAGGACGGCAAGGCCGAAGCGTTCTTCGTCAACTACTCGGCGGCCGGCGCGACGCTCGCCGACGGGCTGCAGGCCGCGCTCGACGAAACGCTCGAGAAGCTGCCGATCCCGAAGGTGATGACCTACCAGCGCCCGGACGGCTCCGACGTGAAGTTCGTGCGTCCGGTGCACCGCCTGACCGTGCTGCACGACGACCGCATCGTGCCCGTCACCGCGTTCGGCGTCGATGCCGGCGACACCACGCTCGGCCACCGCTTCCTGTCCGACGGCCTCGTCGCGATCCAGCATGCGCGCGCGTATGCCGACACGCTGCGCGACAAGGGCCGCGTGATCGCGCACTTCGCCGATCGCCGCGAAACGATCCGCACGCAGCTGAACGAGCACGCGAACGGCGACACGGTCGTGATGCCCGAGTCGCTGCTCGACGAAGTGACGTCGCTGGTCGAATGGCCGGTCGTCTATCCGTGCCGCTTCGAGGACGAATTCCTGCAGGTTCCGCAGGAATGCCTGATCCTCACGATGCAGACGAACCAGAAGTACTTCGCGCTCACCGACGTCGCCGGCAAGCTGCGCTCGCGCTTCCTGATCGTGTCGAACATCGAGACGAAGACGCCGGGCGAGATCATCGAAGGCAACGAGCGCGTCGTGCGCCCGCGCCTCGCCGACGCGAAGTTCTTCTTCGAGCAGGACAAGAAGAAGCCGCTCGCGGACCGCGTGCCGCTGCTCGCGAACGTCGTCTATCACAACAAGCTCGGCTCGGCGCTCGCACGCGTCGAGCGCCTCGAGGCGCTCGCCGGCGAGATCGCGCCCGCGATCGGTGCCGACGCCGCGCACGCGAAGCGCGCCGCGCGCCTCGCGAAGGCCGACCTGCTGACCGACATGGTCGGCGAGTTCCCGGAACTGCAGGGCACGATGGGCACGTACTACGCGCGCCACGACGGTGAGCCCGACGACGTCGCGCTCGCCTGCGCCGAGCATTACCAGCCGCGCTTCTCCGGCGACGCGCTGCCGACCACGCCGGTGTCCACCGCCGTCGCGCTGGCCGACAAGCTCGAGACGATCGTCGGCATCTGGGGCATCGGCCTCGCGCCGACCGGCGAGAAGGATCCGTTCGCGCTGCGCCGTCACGCGCTCGGCGTGCTGCGCCTGCTGCTCGAGAAACAGCTGCCGCTCGATCTCGTGTCGCTGCTGCGCACGGCCCATGCGCGCTTCGAAGGCGTGCCGGGCGTCGCCGAATCGACCGACGCGATCTTCGCGTTCTTCATCGACCGCCTGCGCGGCCTATTGCGCGAGCGCGGCTACTCGGCCGGCGAAGTCGACGCGGTGCTGAGCCTGAACCCGACGCGTGTCGACGATCTCGTCGCGCGCCTCGACGCGGTGCGCGAATTCACGCGCCTCGCGGAAGCCGAAGCGCTCGCGGCCGCGAACAAGCGGATCTCGAACATCCTGAAGAAGTCGGAAGGCGGCGCGAACGGCACGGTGCAGCCGACGCTGCTCGTCGAGGCCGCCGAGAAGGCGCTGCACGAGCAGCTCGCAGCCGTGACGCCGCACGTGCAGTCGCAGCTCGAGGCGCGTGCGTACACGGGCGCGCTGTCGGCGCTCGCCGCGCTGCGCGCGCCGGTCGACACGTTCTTCAACGACGTGATGGTCAACGCCGAGGATCCCGCGCTGCGCGCGAACCGTCTCGCGCTGCTGTCGGCGCTGCATCAGCAGATGAACTGCGTCGCCGACATCTCGAAGCTCGCCGCGTAAAGGCCGAACGATGCCGACCAGCCCCAACCGCAAGCTCGTCGTCCTCGATCGGGACGGCGTGATCAACGTCGATTCGGACGCGTTCATCAAGACGCCCGACGAGTGGATCGCGCTGCCCGGCAGCCTCGAGGCGATCGCACGACTCAACCACGCCGGCTATCGCGTGGTCGTCGCGACCAACCAGTCCGGCATCGGTCGCGGGCTGTTCGACATGGCCACGCTCAACGCGATGCATCTGAAGATGCATCGCGCGGCGGCCGCGGTCGGCGCGCGCATCGACGCGGTGTTCTTCTGCCCGCATACGTCGGAAGACCACTGCGACTGCCGCAAGCCGAAACCCGGCATGATGCAGATGATCGCCGAGCGCTTCGAGATCGATCCCGGTCACACGCCGGCCGTCGGCGATTCGCTGCGCGACCTGCAGGCCGGCGTCGCGGTCGGCTTCCGGCCGCACCTCGTGCTGACCGGCAAGGGCAAGAAGACGCTCGCCGCGGGCAACCTGCCGGACGGCACGCAGGTCCATGACGACCTGCGCGCGTTCGCACTCGACTTCCTTTCACACGAACACGAGTGATGCGGCCGCCGCGCGCATCCTCCCTACTGTCAGACCCACGCCGATGCGCTTCGTCCGCTCCCTGCTGCTGCTGATCTATTTCATCCTGTACACGGTGCCGTACGCCACCGCGTGCTTCATCGCCTTTCCGTTCATGCGCCCCGACGCGCGCTACTGGATGGCGGCCGGCTGGTGCAAGTCGACGCTGTGGGTCGTGCGCTGGCTGAACGGCATCCGCTACCGGATCGAAGGCTACGAGAACCTGCCCGACGGCCCGGCCGTGCTGCTGTCGAAGCACCAGTCCGCGTGGGAGACGCTCGCGTTTCCGGCGCTGATGCCGAAGCCGCTCTGCTACGTGTTCAAGCGCGAGCTGCTGTACGTGCCGTTCTTCGGCTGGGCGCTCGGGCTGCTGCACATGGTCAACATCAACCGCAAGGAAGGCAAGAATGCCTTCGTGTCGGTGATCCGCCAGGGCAAGAAGCGCCTGTCGGAAGGCGCGTGGATGATCATGTTCCCGGAAGGCACGCGCACGCCGGTCGGCAAGCAGGGCAAGTACAAGACGGGCGGCGCGCGCTTCGCGATCGAAACCGGCGCGCCGGTCGTGCCGATCGCGCACAATGCAGGTCGGGTGTGGCCGCGCAATTCGTTCACGAAGTTCCCGGGCGTCGTCACCGTGTCGATCGGCAAGCCGATTCCGGTCGAAGGCAAGACGCCCGACGTATTGAACTCGCAGGTCGAAGCATGGATCGAAGCGGAAATGCGCCGCATCGATCCCGATGCGTATCGCCAGCCGGGCAATGCCGGCACGCGCGATGCCGCACGCGTCTGAATCACCCGGATTGCAGCCGTTGTGTACGACGAAACGAAGCGAACTGATGAAAAAGCGTCCGCGGCCACGGCCTGCCATCGTGGCACTCGATCATCGCCAGATGGACCTGCCGCTCTTCGACGGGCCGGCAGCATCGCCGCCACCGTCGGCGCCCGCCGCGCTGCCGTCGCCGCCTGAAGCGGCTGCGGCTCCCGCGGTGCCGCTCGATCCGGGTCCCGCACCCGATCGCTCCCGCGTCCGGACGTTCGCACTCGACAGCCGCGTGCTCGAATATCGGTTGAAGCGCTCCGCGCGCCGCACGATCGGCTTCACGATCGACGGCAGCGGGCTGTCGATCACCGCGCCGCGCTGGGTCACGCTCGCCGACATCGAAGCGGCGATCGCCGAGAAGCAGCGCTGGATCTTCGCGAAGCTCGCGGAGTGGAAAACCCGCACCGAGCAGCGCGCGCTGCCGCAGATCGACTGGCGCGACGGCGCGCAACTCCCTTATCTCGGCAAGACGATCACGATCGCGCTCGGCGCGGGCGCCGTCGCATTCGACGCCGATGCGCAACGGCTGTCGCTGCCGCTGCCCGTGCAAGCCGACATGCAGCAGATCAAGGATCGCGTGCAGGGCTGGCTGCAGGGCGAAGCGAAGCGGATCTTCGGCGAACGCCTGGCGGTCTACGCGGAACGGCTCGGCGTCACGTATTCGATGTATGCGCTGTCGTCGGCGGCGACGCGCTGGGGCAGCTGCTCGAGCGACGGCAAGATCCGGCTGAACTGGCGGCTGATCCACTTCCCGATGTCGATCGTCGACTACGTCGTCGCGCACGAGCTGTCGCACCTGCGCGAGATGAACCACAGTCCGGCCTTCTGGCAGACCGTCGAATCGATCTTCCCGGAATTCCGCGAAGCGCGGCACACGCTCAAGCATCACCCGCCCGAACTGCTGCCGGCGCTTTGACGCGATCGGCCGCACCAAAATACAAACGGGCGATGCGGATTCCTCCACATCGCCCGTTTTTCCTGCCCGCGACGCACATCGTGCGCCGCGCGCCCGGCGCTCAGTGCGCCTTCTTCTGAATGAACTCGATCTTGTAGCCGTCCGGATCCTCGACGAACGCGATCACGGTCGTGCCGTGCTTCATCGGGCCGGCTTCGCGGGTCACCTTGCCGCCTTGCGCCTTGATCTTGTCGCAGGCCGCGTAGGCATCGTCGACTTCCACCGCCAGATGGCCGAAGCCGTTGCCGAGATCGTAGGACGGCGTATCCCAGTTGTGGGTCAGCTCGAGCACGGTGCCCGCGCTTTCCGCTTCGTAGCCGACGAACGCGAGCGTGAACTTGCCTTCCGGATAATCCTCGCGACGCAGCAGCTTCATGCCGAGCAATTCGGTGTAGAACTTGATCGAGCGGTCGAGATCGCCGACTCGCAGCATCGTATGCAGCAAACGCATGTGTTGTACTCCTGTGGGGACTTTCCAGTAGCGGAAATTCTACCGGAGTCGGGTCAATCCCGCCGCCGGCGCCCCGTGCGCCACCGGCCGATACCCAAGCATCCGCACGGCGAGCGCGAAGCCCGTGCGGCGGTGGAGATCACCGCGCCCGACGGCCCCGGCAAGTCCATCGATCGGGTAACATCCTCCCACTTCGCACCAAAAACGGGCATGCCGCCCGCAGCCAGAACGCGACCACCGCCTCATTCCAGCCACACAGCCTGCCGTGAGAAATCGCCGATTCGCGCGCGCCGGACGCGCCGTTCGTCCGCCGCTGACCATGTCTTTGCCCAAGTCTCTGCTCATGCCCCAGCCCGCTTCCCGCCGCATCGGCGAGGTCCGCCGATGACCGCGCTCGCCGGCACGCCCGTGCGACGCGCGCTCGACATGCGCGCGGTCGGCGTGATGCTGCTGCTGTGCGCGATCTGGGGCCTCCAGCAGGTCGCGATCAAGAGCACCAACGCGGCGATCCCGCCGATGTTCCAGGCCGGGCTGCGCTCGGTGATCGCCGCGCTCCTGCTGTGGGGCGGGCACGCTCGCGCGGCACGCCGCTGTTCCGCGCGGACGGCACGCTCGGCGCGGGCATCGCGGCCGGTGCGCTGTTCGCCGGCGAGTTCATCTGCGTGTTCTTCGGGCTCACGCTGACGAGCGCGTCGCACATGGCGATCTTCCTGTACACGGCACCGTGCTTCACGGCGCTCGGCCTGCACCTGTTCGCGCCGGGCGAACGGCTGCAGCGCGTCCAGTGGGCCGGCGTCGGCCTCGCGTTCGCCGGCATCGCGCTCGCGTTCGCGGACGGCTTCCTGACGCCGCGCGCGCCCGGCGCATCGGTGCTGGCCGGGCTCGCCGGCGACGCGCTCGGGATCCTCGGCGGCGCGATGTGGGCCGCGACGACGGTCGTCGTGCGCTCGACGTCGCTCGCGCGCGCCAGCGCGAGCAAGACGCTGTTCTACCAGCTCGCGGTGTCGGCCGTCGTGCTGATCGCGCTCGCCGCGCTGCTCGGCCAGACGTCGTTCGCGCGGGTCACGCCGATCGCGCTCGCGAGCCTCGCGTACCAGTCGGTGATCGTCGCGTTCGTCAGCTACCTGTCGTGGTTCTGGCTGCTGACGCGCTACAGCGCGTCGCGGCTGTCGGTGTTCACGTTCCTGTCGCCGCTGTTCGGCGTCGCGTTCGGCGTGCTGCTGCTCGGCGAATCGGTCGGCTGGCGCTTCATGTCCGCCGCCGCGCTGGTGCTGACGGGAATCGCGCTCGTCAACGCACCGCCGCGCCGACGCGCGTAGCGCGATGCAGACGCGGTCCGGCAGCGACGAAAGCCGTGCGAAAAAAAAGCTGCCCGCTCAGGGCAGCCTCGTCGATCGCGCTCGGGGCAGGCGCCAGGTGCGACGCCCGCATGCCGCTACTCCGCGGCCTTGCGCGCCGCTGCAAGCGCCTGCGCGACGCCGACATATTCGGCCACGCTGACATCCTCCGCGCGTCGCGCGAGATCGAAGCCGAGCGCGTCGAAATCGATCGTCTCGCGGTAGTCGCCGAGCGTATTGCGCAGCATCTTGCGGCGCTGCGAGAACGCGGCGGTGACGACTTCGCCGAGCAGCACGGGATCGACGTCCGGTAGTTCGTGCGGCTCGTACGGAATCATCCGGACGATCGCCGAATCGACCTTCGGCGGCGGCTGGAACGATTCCGGCGGCACGTCGAGCATCTTCTCCATCACATAGCGGTACTGCAGCATCACCGACAGTCGCGAGAACGCCTTCGTGCCCGGCTCCGCGACCATCCGTTCGACGACTTCGTTCTGCAGCATGAAATGCTGGTCGATGACCGCGTCGGCGAACGTCATCAGGTGAAACAGCAGCGGGCTGGAAATGTTGTACGGCAGGTTGCCGACGATCCGCAGCGACGGCTTGTCGCCGGGTGCCGCGAGCGAGCGGAAGTCGAACGCGAGCGCGTCGCCCGCGTGCAGCTCCAGCAGCGCGCCGAAGCGCTGCTGCAGGCGCCCGATCAGGTCGCGGTCGAGCTCGACCGCATGCAGCGGCGACTCGGGCGTCGCGAGACGCGCGATCAGCGGCTCGGTCAGCGCGCCGAGGCCGGGGCCGATCTCGACCATCCGCTGGCCGCGCGCGGGGCCGATCGTCGCGACGATCGAGTCGATCACGCCGTGATCGACGAGGAAGTTCTGCCCGAAGCGCTTGCGCGCGAAGTGGCCTTGGTGCTGTCTGCTGTTCGACATCGACTGAGAAAAACGAAAAATACGACGAATGAGGTCAGGCTCGTGCGTGTCAGGCCGCGCGGCGATGGCGCGCCATCGTGACGGCCGTGTCGAGCGCGGCGACCATGCTGCCCGGATCCGCGCGGCCCGTGCCGGCCAGATCCAGCGCCGTGCCGTGATCGACCGACGTGCGGATGATCGGCAGCCCGAGCGTGACGTTGATGCCCTCGCCGAAGGTCGCATACTTCAGCACGGGCAAGCCCTGATCGTGGAACATCGCGAGCACGCAATCGGCGCCCTCGAGATGGCGCGGCTGGAACAGCGTGTCGGCCGGATACGGGCCGCGCGCGTCGATGCCCTGCGCTTGCGCGCGTGCGAGCGCCGGCGAGATCACGTCGATCTCCTCGCGCCCGAGATAGCCGTTCTCGCCCGCGTGCGGGTTCAGCCCCGTCACGAGGATGCGCGGCGCCGCGAGACCGAAGTCGCGCCGCAGGTCGCGATCGACGATCGCCAGCGTCTCGACGAGCCCGTCGATCGTCAGCGCGGCCGACACGTCCTTCAGCGGCAGGTGCGTGGTCGCGAGCGCGACGCGCAGCGGCCGCTCGCCCGTGCCTGCCAGCATCATCACGACGCGCGGCGTGTGCGTGCGTTCCGCAAGGTATTCGGTATGGCCGGTAAACGGCACGCCGGCATCGTTGATCGTGCTCTTCTGCAGCGGTGCGGTGACGATCGCGTCGAACCGGCCCGCCACCGCGCCGTCGATCGCGGCATCGAGCAGCCCGAGCACGTAGCGGCCGTTGGCCGCGTCGAGCTTGCCCGCCTGCGCGGGCACGGCGAGCGGATGATGCTCGACCGACACCGGCTCGCCGCCGGCGAGCACCGCCCGGTCGGCACCGACGGCCGCCGCGCGTGCGTCGAGCAGCGCGGCATCGCCGAGCACGGTGAAATGCGCACCGGGCCAGCGCCGCGCGGCATCCTGCAACGCCTGCACGGTCAGCTCCGGGCCGACACCCGCGGGTTCGCCGGTCGTGATCGCGATCTGCAGCGCGGATGCCGTCATGCGAAGCTCGCTCAGTTCGCCGGGCCGACGCCGCCGATCTTGTACTGCACGTACGACGAATCGCGCAGTTCACGCAGCCAGTCGGCGTACGCCTGCTCGGCCTTGCGCTGGCCGATCGCCTGGCGCGCGATATCCATCTGCTGCTGCACCGAGCCTTCCGCCTCGCGGCGCTCGACCACCTGGATCAGGTGGTAGCCGTACTCGGTGCGAATCGGCTGGCTGATCTGGCCGGCCTGCAGGTTGTTCATCGCGCGCTCGAATTCCGGCACGGTCTCGCCCGGGCTGATCCAGCCGAGATCGCCGCCCTGCGACGCCGAACCGTCCTGCGAGTAGGTGCGCGCGAACTTCTCGAAATCGCCGCCGGCCTCGACCTGCTTGCGGATGTCCTGCAGTTGCTGGCGTGCCTGGCCTTCCGACTTGCCTTCGCCGACGCGCAACAGGATGTGGCGCACGTGCGTCTGGACGATCTTCGGTGCCGCGGCGGTCGCGCCCTGGCTCTGGCGGCGGTCGACGAGACGCACGATCTCGAAGCCGTCCGGCACGCGGATCAGCGTCGGATTGACCTGGCCGGGGCGGAGCTTCGACGCGGCTTCGACGACGTCGGCCGGCAGCGCGGACGGCGCCTTGAAGCCGAGGTCGCCGCCCTTCTTCGCGTCGTTCGCTTCCGAGTTGTTCTTCGCGAGCTTCTCGAAATCGGCGCCCGACGTGGCCTGCTGCAGCAGCGCGTCGGCCTTCTTCTGCGCGGCTTCGATGTCGGCTTGCGGCGCGTTGGTCGGCGCCTTGATGAAGATGTGCTGGAAGCGCAGGTCCTGCTGCTGCGATGCGCTCGGCCCGCGCTGGCTCGCGATGTAGTTCGCGACCTCGGCATCCGACACGGTGATCTTGCCGTCGACCTCGCGCTCGCGCAGCTTCGACAGCATCAGCTCGGTGCGGGCGTCGCTCGTGAACACGCTCCAGGGCACGCCTTGCGCGACGATGCGCGCGCGGTACTGCTCGAGCGTCATCCCGTTCGCCTGCGCGAGGCGCTGCAGCGTGGACTGCACGGTGGCATCGTCGATGCGGATCCCGTCGTCCTTGGCCTTCTGCACCTGGATGCGTTCGAGCACCATCTGGTTCAGCACCTGCGCGCGCAGCTGGTCGGCCGGCGGCACGGGCGCGTTCTGCTGCTGCAGCCGGCGCGAGATCAGGCCGACGCGCTGGTCGAGTTCGCGACCCGTAATCACGTCGTTGTTGACGACCGCGACGACTTCGTCGGCAAGCTGCGCGCCATGCGAACCAAGCGCCTGCGCCGCGGCCGGCGCAGCGGCGAGCAGCGCGGCGGCGGCGGCGAGGCTGGACACGACTGCCGCGAAACGAAGGGTTTTCTTCATTGCCACTGATACTCCATTGAAATCGTGCTGACCGGTGCAGACAAGCCGGCGTTACTCGTAGTTGCTGAAGCGGGACATCGGCGGCGGCGCGGACGGCAGCGGCGTATAGCCCGGCACCCCGGCGCGGAATGCGGCCACGAGACCGTTGTCGACGCTCGACAGCCCCTTCAACGTCAGCTGCATCATGAAGCGCGTCGACGAATTCTGCTGCCCCGACGTGTTCACGCCGTTCGCGTACCGCTGGACCCCGACTCCGAGCGCCCAGCAATCCGCGTCGTATTGTAAGCCGAGCAGACCGTCGACGACCCGGTCGGCGGCCAGGTCGTAGTTGAAGCGGCCGATCGCATACAGGCGGCGCGTGAGCGGCCACTGCGCGGACACCAGGAACTGGTTGATCGGCTGGTTGTCGAGCGTCGTGTTCGCACGCGTGTAGCGGTAGCCGACGTTGATCACGCGGCGCTCGCCCGGGCTGAAACCGAAACCGATGCTCGACTTCACGAGCTGGTTGTTGTTCTGGTTGTACTGGAACGCCGTCTCCGACATGAAGCCTGAGCCGAGTTTCAGCGCGGCGCCGACGATCAGGTCGGAGTGGCGCGCCAGCACGGCGCTCTGGCCGGAGTTCAGCGTCACGCGCTGGTCGGCGAAATAGTACTGCTGCGCGACCACGAAGCGCGCGCGCTCGTCGCCGGTGCGCGGATCGATGAAGCGCGACGTCAGGCCGGCCGTGATCCGGTTCGCATCGGCGATCCGGTCGTTGCCGACGAACGTGTTCGGCTGGTAGATCTCCGCGAGGCCGAAGTCCGATTCCGCGGTGTCGAACAGCGGCGCGTTCGACTGGTCGCGATACGGCGTGTACACGTAGTACAGGCGCGGCTCGAGGGTCTGGATGAAGTCCTGGCCGAACAGGCGCACCGAGCGGTCGAAGATCAGGCCCGAGTCGAAGCTCACGGTCGGGATCGACTCGGTGAAGTGCTTCGGGCTGTTCGGCGTGCTCGACGACAGGTGGTTCAGGTCGTACGACGCGAAGTGGTACTGGACCTTCGGCACGGCGAAGTAGCCGGGGCCGTACACACCGTACGCGATATACGGGTTGAAGACGATCCGGTCGCCTTCGGTCATGTCGGCGGTCGTGATGCGGAACCGCGAATAATCGGCTTCCGCGCCGAAGTCGAAGCCGCCGACGTTGTACTTCGTGTACTTCACGTTCAACTGCGGCTCGCGGCTGTACGGCGCGATCGACGGCGGCAGCGTCTGCCAGTGCTGGTAGCGCGCGAGCACCGACCACGGGCCGTTGTTGTACGTGAGGCCGGCTTCCTGCTGGTACAGCGTCTGCGTCCCGTTGATGAACTGGTTCATCGACCCAAGGTCTTCGGGATACGTGTTGTCCGAGACCTTGTTGTAGTAGACGTAGCCGCCGAAACCGCCGCCGAAGTTCTGCTGGTGCTGCCAGTAGATCGCGTAGCGGTTGCGGTGCGCGAGCCGGTCGTCCGGCAGGTAATTGGCCGTAAACGTGCCCGAATACGACGGCGACAGGTAGCGGAACGTCGCTTCGGTCTGCACGCCGCGCCGCGAGATGATGCGCGGCGTGATCGTCAGGTCGCGGTTCGGCGCGATGTTGAAGTAGTACGGCAGCGACAGCTCGAACCCGTTGTTCGAGTTCATCGAGAACGTCGGCGGCAAGAGGCCGCTGCGCCGCTCGCCCGACAGCGGGAACGTCATCCACGGGCTCGCGAAGATCGGCACGCCCTGGAAGAACAGCACGCCGTTGCGCGCGGTGCCTTCGTCGGCGCCGGTATCGAAGTCGAAGCGACTGCCCTTGATGTACCACGCGGGGTTCGTCGAGCACTGGCACGCGGTGTAGGTGCCGTTGACGAACACCGAGCGCTCGCTGTCGAGCAGGTCGACGCGCTCCGCGCTGCCGGAGCCGCCCGTCACGTTGAAGTGGTACTTCGGCGCCGTCATGAAGCCCTGGTTCGCCTCGACCTTCAGATGCGCCTCGGGGCCCGCGAACGACGTGCCGCCGTTGACCACCTTGACCTGGCCGTACGCGTCGGCCATGTCGGTATCCTGATCGTAGTGGAGCGCGTCGGCCTTCACGACCGCGTCGCCGCGGCGCAGCTCGGCCGAGCCCTTCGCGGCGAGGTCCTGATCGGCCGTGCCGCTCGTATGGTCGGCAATCACGAAGGTGGCCGGCTTCGCGCCGTCCTTCAGCGGATGATCCTCGAGCTGCGGGGCGAGACGCAGGTCCCACGGCGAGTCGAGCGGCTGCGGCTGCGCGGCCGCGCCCGACAGCTGCGCGTGCGACACGGCCGGCACGAGGCCGGGCACGGCCAGGAGCGCGAGCGCGAGCCGCCGTTTGCGCGGCGCCCCGTCACCGGGGAAGACATTCGGGAATAGCGGTTTGGGCGGCATCTATCGTTTGGCGAATCGCCCCTTGTCAACCGCAGCTGCACGGCACATTCGCGCGCGGCGGGCCGCACCGTCGCACCGCGACTGCGGCTGAGCGCAAACCGGGGAGACGATCGGGCGGACGGCGCGACAGGCGGCGGGCCTGCACGGCGGAAGCTGACGCGGGGCGCGTCAAAAAAGTCGTGGGGTATTATATGGCAAGACGTTCCCCCCTCCGCCGAGTTTCATGACGCCCCCATCCGCCGCATCCCAGCCCGACGCCCGCCTCGAAGCCCTGACCGCGTGGCTGCTACCGCTCGCCGAGCGCTTCGCCCTCGACCTGACGACCCTCGCGCCCGCGTCGTCGGACGCCAGTTTCCGCCGCTATTTCCGTGTCGCGTCGGCCACGAGCCCCGGCGGCTCGCTGGTCGCGGTCGACGCGCCGCCGCCCGAGAAGTGCCGTGAATTCGTCCAGGTCGCGCAGCTGCTCGCCGCGGCCGGCGACCACGTGCCGGACGTGCTGGCCCACGATTTCGACGCCGGCTTCATGCTCGTGTCCGACCTCGGCCGCACGTCGTACATCTCGGTGCTCGATCCGGCCGACCCGGTCGCCGCGCGGCCGCTGATGCGCGATGCGCTCGACGCGCTGATCCGCTTCCAGCTCAGCTCGAAGCCGGACGTGCTGCCGCCGTTCGACGAGGCGTTCCTGCGCCGCGAGATGGAGCTGCTGCCCGAGTGGTTCGTCGGCCGCCATCTCGGCAAGCCGGTCACCGATGCGATGCGCGGCACGCTCGACCGTACCTTCGCGCTGCTGGTCGCGAGCGCCCATGCGCAGCCGCAGGGCTTCATGCTGCGCGATTTCATGCCGCGCAACCTGATGGTGTGCGCGCCGAACCCGGGCGTGCTCGACTTCCAGGACGCCGTGTACGGGCCGCTGACGTACGACGTCGTGTCGCTGTTGCGCGACGCGTTCATCAGCTGGGACGAGGAGTTCGAGCTCGACTGCTTCGCGTACTACTGGGAAAAGGCGAAGAAGGCCGGCCTGCCGGTCGATCCGGACTTCGGCGAGTTCTACCGCCAGCTCGAATGGATGGGGCTGCAGCGCCACATCAAGATCCTGGGGCTGTTCGCGCGCATCAACTACCGCGACGGCAAGCCGCACTACCTGAACGACCTGCCGCGCTTCCTGAATTACGCGCGCAAGGTCGCGCTGCGCTACCGCCCGCTCGTGCCGTTCGCGAAGCTGCTCGACGAACTCGAGGGCAAGGGCGCGGCCGACGTCGGCTATACGTTCTGACCGCCCTCACCGTCCTTCCCCTCAGCCGAACATGAGCACTACCCTGACCACGGCGATGATCTTCGCCGCCGGCCGCGGCGACCGGATGCGCCCGCTGACCGATACCCGCCCGAAACCGCTGCTCGAAGCCGGCGGCAAGCCGCTGATCGTCTGGCAGATCGAGGCGCTCGCGCGTGCGGGCATCGAGACGATCGTGATCAACCACGCGTGGCTCGGCGAACAGCTCGAGGCAACGCTCGGCGACGGTTCGCGCTGGGGCGTGCGGCTCGCGTACTCGGCCGAAGGCGACGCGCTGGAAACCGCCGGCGGGATCGCGCAGGCGCTGCCGCTCATCGAGCGCGATGGCCGGCCGACGGTGTTCGCGGCGGTCGCGGGCGACGTGTACTGCGCGTTCGACTACCGGACGCTCGCGCCGCGCGCCGCGCAGATGGCCGCGCTCGATGCGCCCGCGATGCATCTCGTGATGGTGCCGAACCCGCCGTTCCATCCGGACGGCGATTTCGTGCTCCGCGACGACGGCCGGCTGGCGCTCGCCGGCGCGCCGCGCGTCACGTTCGGCAGCATCGGCGTGTACGACACGCGGATGTTCCGCGACATCGTGCCCGGCACGCACCGGCCGCTCACGCCCTACTTCAAGGCGACCATCGAGGCCGGCCGCGCGAGCGGCGAATTGTATGAAGGAATCTGGGAGAACGTCGGCACGCCCGCCCAGCTCGGCGAACTCGACGCGCGGCTGCGCGCCGCCGCGGGCTGATCGTTTCGCGGCTGACCGCGCCCGGGCCACCCGGCGCGGCAGCCACGCTCACGCGGCCTCGGCCGCTTCCCCGCCCGCCGCCGCGCGCTGCTGCTGCAGCGCCCACATCTGCGCATACAACCCGTCCGCGCGCACGAGTTCGTCGTGCGTGCCGCGCTCGACGATCCGCCCGTGGTCCATCACGAGAATCTGCTGCGCGTGCACGACCGTCGACAGCCGGTGCGCGATCACGAGCGTCGTGCGATGCCGCGCGATCTGGTCGAGCTCGTGCTGGATCGCGCGCTCCGAGTGCGAATCGAGCGCCGACGTCGCCTCGTCGAACAGCAGCACCGGCGGATCCTTCAGCAGCGTGCGCGCGATCGCGACGCGCTGCTTCTCGCCGCCCGACAGTTTCAGCCCGCGCTCGCCGACCGGCGTGTCATAGCCCTTCGGCAAGGTCTCGATGAAGTCGTGGATGTGCGCGGCGCGCGCGGCCGCGATCACTTCGTCGCGGCTCGCGGTCGGCCGGCCGTACGCGATGTTGTAGTAGATCGAGTCGTTGAACAGCACGGTGTCCTGCGGCACGATCCCGATCGACGCGCGCAGCGAGTCCTGCGTGACGTCGCGAATGTCCTGGCCGTCGATCCGGATCGCGCCGCCCGCCTGCCGGTCGAGATCGTAGAAGCGGAACAGCAGCCGCGACAGCGTCGACTTGCCGGACCCGCTGTGGCCGACCACCGCGGTCGTCGTGCCCGCGTCGATCGTAAACGTCACGTCGTGCAGGATCTGCCGCGACGCTTCGTACGAGAAGTTCACGTGCTCGAAGCGCACCTGCGCGCCGCCCACCGCAAGCGGCCTCGCGTCGGGCGCATCCGCGACTTCCTTCGCGGCCGACAGCAACCCGAACATCCGGTCCATGTCGGTGAGGCTCTGCTTCAGCTCGCGATACACGACGCCGAGAAAATTCAGCGGAATGTAGAGCTGCAGCATGAACGTGTTGATCAGCACGAGATCGCCGAGCGTCAGCTTGCCGGCCAGCACGCCCTGCGTCGCGCGCCACAGGATGAACACGAGCCCGGTGCCGATGATCGCCTGCTGGCCGAAGTTCAGCACCGACAACGAGTTCTGCGAACGGATCGCGGCCTTGCGGTAACGCTTCAGGTTCTCGTCGTAGCGCTGCGCCTCCCACTCCTCGTTGCCGAAGTACTTCACCGTCTCGTAGTTGATCAGCGAATCGATCGCCCGCGAGTTCGCGCGCGAATCGAGCTCGTTCATCGTGCGGCGAAAGTGCGTGCGCCAGTTGGTGACCTTCACGGTGAACACGATGTACGTGACCAGCGCCGCGAACGTCACGTACGCGTAATACGCCTCGTACTTGACCACGAAGAAGCCGAGCACGAGCCCGACCTCGACGAGCGTCGGCAGGATGCTGTACAGCGAATAGGAAATCAGTTGCTGGATGCCGCGCGTGCCGCGCTCGATGTCGCGCGACATGCCGCCCGTCTGGCGTTCGAGATGGAAGCGCAGCGACAGCCCGTGCAGATGCCGGAACACCTGCAGCGCGAGCTGGCGCACCGCGCTCTCGGTGACCTTCGAGAACAGGATCTCGCGCAGCTCGGTGAACAGCGACGTCGACAGCCGCACGAGCGCATAGGCGATGACCAGCAAACCGACGCCGCCCGCGAGCACGATGCCGGCCGACTGCTCCGCGCGGCCGAGCGCGGTGAGCTGCTGCACGGCGGACAGGTGATCGACGATGCGCTTCATCACGACCGGCACGCCGAGGTTCGCGACCTTCGCGCCGATCAGGCAGCCGAGCGCGAGCGCGACGCGCCATTTGTAGGTAGCGAGGTACGGCAGCAGCGACCGGATGGTCTGCCAGTCGTTGCGGGGCCCGGTCGGAGCCGGCGCGGGCTCGCCGGAAGCGGAATATCGGCGCATGGGGATCAGGATCGGCGGCGGTGCCGCACGCGTGCCGCGGCGGCCGACTCGCCCGCTTTCTCGTACAATTTGCGAACGTTGTATTGTCGCAGAAGCCGCTACGCGCCGCTGCCGGCGCCCTCGCCGGCCGGCCTGCGCGCGGCGGCGCATTTATTACAGGATGAAAGCCTCCGCCATGACCGATTCGACCCTCGAACTCCCGCAAAAGCAGCCCGCGCTGCGCGTCGTCCCGCAACCGCACGACGCGAACGTCCACGGCGACGTGTTCGGCGGCTGGATCATGTCGCAGGTCGACATCGCCGGCTCGATCCCCGCGAGCCAGCGCGCGAACGGCCGCGTCGCGACGGTCGCGGTCAATTCGTTCGTATTCAAGCAGCCGGTGTTCGTCGGCGACCTGCTGAGCTTCTACGCGACCATCATGCGCACCGGCAACACGTCGATCACGGTCGACGTCGAGGTGTACGCGCAGCGCATGCGCCTGATGGGCGAAATCGTGAAGGTCACCGAAGCGACTCTCACCTACGTCGCGACCGGCCCCGACCGCAAGCCGCGTCAGCTGCCGCCGCTGTAACGACGCATGCGCGCCGCGCGGCGGCGCCGCATCCGGCCCGTCAGTGCGTGGCCGTCAGCCCGAACTCCCGCATCGCGGGCACGAAGTCGTGATTGAGCTTCGGCTTGCGCGACAGCTTCACCAGCACGTAGCGCTGGAACGGCGCGAGCCGCTGCCACTGCGCGAGCGCGGGCGCCGGCAGCCCGGCCAGCGCGCTCTGCTGCACGAGCGCGTCCGGCACCGAGTCGGTCGCGCGCCAGCTCGGCTGCTCGTCCGGCTGAAACCACGACGGTTCGAGGTCGGCATGCGTGCGCAGCATTTCGAACAGCGCGTGATCGAAATTGGGCTCGATCGCGGTGTCGTCGTCGGCCGGAAAGCGCGCGAGCAGCTTGCGGTCCTCGAGCGGCAGCAGTTGCCACTGCTCCAGCGAAATCCGCAGACCGAAACGGTCGAGATTGAAACGCACGATCATCGGGATGTAAGTGAGGTTTTCCGACGAATCGTGTTCGAAATTGAATAGCAGCGGAGCGTCGCTGAGTCCCATGGTCGTTACCTGAGTGGCGGATGCCGGCGCGGCCGGCCTGCCTGAGGTATTTTAGAACCTCTGCGCGCGAGCGGCGGACCCGATCGCCGCCGCCCCTGCCTCGAATCAACGGGAGTGCTCGTGAATCCGACCGAAACAGAAGAGCCGCGCGGCGCGATCGAGCTGTCCGTGCGCCGCACGCGCGGCGGCGCCGTCGAAACCGCGCACGACTACGTCGGCCAGGAATGGCCGGTCGCGCTGGTCTTCAACGGCATCTCGCACGCGGTGATGATGTGCACGCCGCGCGACCTCGAGGCGTTCGCGGTCGGCTTCGCGATCTCGGAAGGGATCGTCGAGCGCGGCAGCGACATCAAGGACATCGACGTGATCCTGCACGCCGACGCGCCGCTGCCGCACGCGGAGGTGCATCTGGAAGTCGTCCAGCAGGCGTTCGCCGCGCTGAAGGACCGGCGCCGCGCGCTCGCGGGGCGTACCGGCTGCGGCGTGTGCGGGATCGAAAGCATCGACCTGCTCGACCTCGCGCCCGAACGGGTACCCGACACCGGTTTTCTCACGCGCCTCGCGCCCGACGCGCTCGCGCGCGCGGCCCACGGGCTGCCGGCGCACCAGGCGCTCACGCAGCTCACCGGCGGCCTGCATGCGGCCGCGTGGTGCGACGCAACAGGCGCGATCCGAATGGCGTTCGAGGACGTCGGCCGCCACAACGCGCTCGACAAGCTGATCGGCGCGCTCGTGCTGGCGCGCGCCGACGCGACCGACGGCTTCGTGTTCCTGTCGAGCCGCGCGAGCTACGAGCTCGTGCGCAAGTCGGCGCGGGTCGGCATTCCGATGGTCGCGACGATCTCCGCGCCGTCGTCGCTCGCGATCGAGATCGCGAAGGCGGCCGGCCTGCGGCTCGTCAGCTTCTGCCGCGAAACCGGCCACGTCGATTACGGCACCGCCTGAGCGGTCGCAGCGGGCGCGTTGCCCGCAGCTTCGGGAACCGCCCCCTGCCGCGCGCCCGCCGCGGCCGGCGCGCGCAGCTCGGGTGCCGCCTCGCTCGTCACGTTTCCGCGATAGTCGGTCCAGAGCTTGCGGTCGGTGTCATAGAGCTTGCAGCGGCGGGCCGTGTCGAAGTACCAGCGCCAGCCGAAGCGCTGCACGACGATCCGCCCGGGCAGCATGTCCTCCAGCTTCGCCTGCGCCGGCTTGAGCCGGTACAGCGGCACGCTCATGTCGACGTGATGCGCCGTGTGCTCCATGATGTGGTGCAGCAGGCCGCCGATACCGAACGGAAACGTCAGGTGCAGCGTGGTCGACACGAACGGTGCGGCATTGGACCATTCGGCGCGGTTCGCGTGCCATGCGATGCGCGGGTCGGTATGGTGGACATACACGACGAAGCCGATCATCGAGCACCAGAACAGGAACGGCACGAGCACGCCGGTCGCGAGCAGCAGCGCGACGGATTGCTGCGTCTCGATCGCCACTCCGACGACGGCGGCGATCCACACGGCCGCGAAGCCCGTCACCAGCAGGCAGTCGCGCCGGAATACCGGCCGCGACGCACCGATATAGCCCCGGGTCGGGAAATACATCCGCAGCCACCAGATCTCGACGAGATAGTAGAGGCCCGGCGCCCATCCGCTCCGGTAGATGCGATCCAGCCACCGCCGCGCCGGCGACAGCGCGGCGAATTCCGCCGGCGTATGCGGCGCCCACACGAAATCGAAGCCCTTCAGGTTCGTATAGCCGTGATGCACGACGTTGTGCCCGACTTCCCACAGGCTGTAAGGCGTCAGCGACGGCAGGAAGGCGATGCGGCCGAGCCAGCGGTTCAGCCGGCGGTCGGGCGTCAGGCTCTGATGGCACGCATCGTGCCCGATGATGAACAGTCGCCCGGTGATGAACCCGGCGGCCATCCCGCAGGCGATCTTGCCGACCGTCGACGGAATCAGCAGCGCGCCGGCGAACGCCGCGAACAGCAACAGGTAGTCGAGCACGAGCAGCAGGATCGGGCGCACGATCTCGCGCGTGGCGAACGGCACGAGCCATGCGCGGATGACCTTGCGGTGCGGGATCGGCTCGTCGGCGCGAACCGGTGTCTGGGAATCGTTGTTGACCATGATGCAGAAAGGCATGCGATTCGCACGCCCGAAAGAAAAGGAGCCGTGCGGCACGCACGGCGCAGCGGGACGGGACGAAACGCGCCCCGGGCCGGTTATCGCGACATCATGTTCATGCTGACGTTGTGCATCACCCACAGCGTCCCGACGATCAGGATCAGCGCGGTCAGCACCGTATAGCTGAACGCCATCACGTTCCAGCGCTGGCTGGACGACGCGTTCATGTGCAGGAAGCAGACGAGATGCACGACGATCTGCACGAATGCGAGCCCCGCGAGCGCGATGATCGCCGCCTTCGGCGCCAGCATGCCGCCCATCACGAGGCCGAACGACGCGGCCGTCAGCAGCACCGACAGCACGAAACCGACGAGGTAGCCGCCGGCCGTGCCGTGCGCGTCATCGTGGTGGATGAGTTCCGAATGGGCCATTTAGATCACGCTCGCGAGATAGACGAAGGAGAACACGCAGATCCAGACGATGTCGAGGAAGTGCCAGAAGAGGCTCAGGCAGGTGAGGCGCCGGACGTCGCGCTCCGTCATGCCGGGGCCGCGGGCGATCTGCACGACGAGCACGACCATCCACAAGAGGCCGACCGCCACGTGCAGCCCGTGCGTGCCGACGAGCGCGAAGAACGCCGACAGGAATGCGCTGCGCTGCGGGCCCGCACCCTGGGCGATCAGGTGCGAGAACTCGCGCAGTTCCATCGCGAGGAACGCGGCGCCCAGCACGAACGTCACCGCGAGCCACACGAACACCGCGCCGCGCCGGCGCCGCTGTGCGCCGAGCATCGCGAACCCGTACGTGATGCTCGACAGCAGCAGCGCCGCCGTCTCGAGCGCGACGCCCGGAATGTCGAACAGGTCCTTCGCGGTCGGACCGCCGGCGAACTGGTTGCCGAGCACCGCGAACGTCGCGAACAGCGACGCGAAGATCACGCAGTCGGTCATCAGGTACAGCCAGAAGCCGAACACCGAATGCGACGGCGGATGGTGGTGCGCGCCCGGATGACGGGCGGCGCCCGCGAGAGATTGATACGACATCAGTTCGTCTCCAGTTCGACTTCCGGCGCCGGCGTGCCGATCCGCACACCCGCGCGTTGTTCCTCGATCTTGCGGACGGTATCCGCCGGAATGTAATAGCCGTCGTTGTCCTGTGCGCTGTACAGCACCACCGTCGCGACGATGCCGACGAGCGCGGCGATCGCGAGCCACCAGATGTGCCAGACGAGCGCGAAGCCGAGCAGCAGGCTGAAGATGCCGACGAAGAAGCCCGCGCTCGTGTTCGACGGCATGTGGATGTCTTCGTACCTGACGTTCTTGCCGAGGCCGAGCCCGAGGCCCTTCGCCTTGCGATACGCGAGTTCGTCGAGTTCGTGCACGTTCGGGAGCACCGCGAAGTTGTAGACGGCAGGCGGCGACGACGTCGCCCATTCGAGCGTGCGGCCGTTCCACGGGTCGCCCGTCGCGTCGCGATACTGCGGCTGGTTGCGATTGCGCCAGCCGACCCACACCGATGCGACCTGGCACAGTACGCCGATCGCGATCAGCGCGACGCCGAACGCGGCGGCGACCAGCCACGGATGCCATGCCGGGTTGTCGTAGTGGTTCAGGCGGCGCGTCATGCCCATGAAGCCGAGCACGTACAGCGGCACGAACGACGCGTAGAAGCCGAGGAACCAGCACCAGAACGCGCGCTTGCCGAACTTCTCGTCGAGCCGGAAGCCGAACACCTTCGGGAACCAGTAGTGAACGCCCGCGAAGTAGCCGAACACGACGCCGCCGATGATCGCGTTGTGGAAGTGCGCGATCAGGAACAGGCTGTTGTGCAGCACGAAATCCGCGCCCGGAATCGCCATCATCACGCCGGTCATCCCGCCGAGCGTGAACGTGACCATGAAACCGATCGTCCACAGCACCGGCGCCGTGAATTCGATGCGGCCGCGATACATCGTGAACAGCCAGTTGAAGATCTTCACGCCGGTCGGGATCGCGATGACCATCGTCATGATCCCGAAAAACGCGTTGACGTCGGCCCCCGAGCCCATCGTGAAGAAGTGATGCAGCCACACGAGGAACGCGAGCACCATGATCACGCACGATGCATAGACCATCGTCCGGTAGCCGAACAGCGGCTTCTTCGCGAACGTCGCGATGACTTCCGAATAGATGCCGAACGCGGGCAGCACGAGGATGTACACCTCCGGATGCCCCCACGCCCAGATCAGGTTCAGGTACAGCATCGCGTTGCCGCCGGCTTCGTTGGTGAAGAAATGCATGTCGAGGTAGCGATCGAGGCCGAGCAGCGCGAGCGCGACGGTCAGGATCGGGAACGTCGCCATGATCAGCACGTTCGAGCAGAGCGCGGTCCACGTGAACACCGGCATCTTCATCAGCGTCATGCCCGGCGCGCGCATCTTGATGATCGTCACGAAGAAGTTGATCGACGTGATCAGCGTCCCGACGCCCGAGATCTGCAGCGCCCACAGGTAGTAGTCGACCCCGACGCCCGGGCTGAACTGCAGCTCCGACAGCGGCGGATACGCGAGCCAGCCCGTCTGCGCGAATTCGCCGATCACGAGCGAAACGTTCATCAGGATCGCGGCGACCGCCGTCATCCAGAAGGAGAGCGAGTTCAGGAACGGGAACGCGACGTCGCGCGCGCCGATCTGCAGCGGCACGATCAGGTTGAAGAACGCGACCAGCAGCGCCATCGCCATGAAGAAGATCATGATCACGCCGTGCGCGGTGAAGACCTGGTCGTAGTGATGCGGCGGCAGGTAGCCGGGGCCGTTGTACGCGAGCGCGAGCTGCAGGCGCATCATCACGGCGTCCGCGAAGCCGCGCAGCAGCATCAGCACCGCGACGACCAGGTACATCACGCCGATCTTCTTGTGATCGACGGACGTCAGCCATTCGCTCCACAGCCATTTCCACCGGCCCGCGACCGTCAGCGCGGCGACGATGCCCAGCACGACGAGCCCCATGAAGGCGCTCGCCCCCATGATGATGGGCTGATCGAACGGGATCGCCGAAAGAGTCAGTTTTCCGAACATGCGTTACCCCTTCGTCGTGCAGGCGGCGTCCTTCGGGTCGAGGACGTGGCCGTTGTTGTATTTCGCGATGATGTTGTGGAACAGCTTCGGGTCGACCGACGAGAAATAGCGCACGGGCGCCTTCTCGCCCGGCTGCGCGACCGTGGCGTACGCGGTCATGTCGAGCCGGTCGGACGACGCCTTCACCTTCCGCACCCACGCATCGAACTGCTCGCGCGGCTCGGCGAGCGTGCGGAACTTCATGTCGGAGAAGCCGCGGCCGCTGTAGTTGGCGGACACGCCTGCGTAGTCGCCCGCCTCGTCGGCGATCAGGTGCAGGCGCGTCTGCATGCCGGCCATCGCATAGACCTGGCTGCCAAGCTGCGGGATGAAGAACGAGTTCATCACCGAGTCGGACGTGATGCGGAAATTCACCGGCGTGCCGACCGGAATCGCGAGCTGGTTCACCGACGCGATGCCGAGTTCCGGATAGATGAACAGCCACTTCCAGTCGAGCGCGACGACCTCGACATTGATCGGCTTGACCGACGATTCGATCGGCTTGTACGGGTCGAGCTCGTGCGTGGTTTTCCACGTGAGCACGCCGAGGAACAGGATGATCAGCGTCGGCACCGTCCAGATCACGACCTCGATCGCGGTCGAATGCGACCAGTTCGGCGCGTAGGCGGCGTTGCGGTTCGATGCGCGGTAGCGCCATGCGAACCACAGCGTGAGCAGGATCACCGGAATGACGACGATCAGCATCGCCCACGTCGCTGTCGCGATCAGCGATTTTTCCGCGACGCCCACCGCGCCCTTCGGATCGAGCACGTGAAGGTCGCTGCATCCGGCGAGTCCCGCCAGCAGCCCGATGACGGGTGCCGCACGCGCCCCGCCGGTGATTCGTCCGATCATTGTTCGTTCGCCTGATTGTCGTTGAGAAGAACCGCTGGCCGCACGCCGCCATCGCGCGACGCATCCGGCCGCGGCGACCTGTGCGCGAACTGTACGGAAAATTGCCGCAGTGCAACTTGACGGGGGACAAGGTTTGCCGAGGTGAGTCGGAACTGCCCCGGGGGGTGGGCGCTGAGGCTGAGGCTGAGGCTGAGGCTGAGGCTGAGGCTGAGGCTGAGGCTGAGGCTGGGGCTGAGGGCTGGCGATGGCCTGCGGCAAAACGGTCACCGGGCCTTCCCTCAAGCGTCGCGGATAGCAGGCACTAACGGGACGGAAAGCATGACGGCGCTGCGCCGCAACATGAGGGGCGCCGGCGCGAATTGCGAGGCTGTCTCGGCGGCGGAACTGCAGCGGATGCGGGGAACGAGGAACACCACGCGAATGCATGGCGATTCAGAATCGAGCCGACCCGCCGATTGATGCGTCGGCCACGAGGACCAAACGCACGCCACGCGACGAGCGACGAGCGGCGCACAGACGCAAGCGTTGTCGCGCCAGACGGCCAAGGCGTCCGGCGCAGCGAAGCGTCTGCGCCCCGTATCAGTCGAACTGACGGAAATCCGGCTTGCGCTTCTCGAAGAACGCCGTCATCGCCTCGCGCGCTTCCGGCGCACGCAGCATCGCGGAGAAATGGCCGGCTTCCTCGCTCATCCGCGCGGCCACGGCCACCCCGCCCGTCTCCTTCAGCAGCGCCTTCGTCACGCGCAGCGACGACGCCGGCAGTGCCGCGAGCTTCGCGGCCTGCTTCGCCGCGAATGCGTCGAGTTCGGCGGCCGGCAGCACGCGATTGACGATGCCGATGCGATGCGCTTCCAGCGCGTCGAACGCTTCTCCGAGCAGCAGCTTTTCAGCGGCGACCTGATGGCCGGCCAGCCGCGGCAGCAGCACGCTCGATGCGGCTTCCGGGCACAGCCCGAGCTGCGCGAACGGCAGCGAGAACGTCGCGGTGTCGGCCGCGTAGACGAGATCGCAGTGCAGCAGCATCGTCACGCCGACGCCGACCGCGACGCCCGGCACCGCGGCCACGATCGGCTTGGTCGCGCCGCTGATCCGCGCGAGGAACTGGAATACCGAAGCGTTCTCGTCCTTCGGCGGCGTCTTCAGGAAATCCTCGAGATCGTTCCCCGCGCTGAAGTTGCCGTCGCTGCCGCGCAGCAGGATCACGCGGATCGCCTTGTCTTCCTGCGCGTCGGCGAGCGCATCGGCCATCGTCTGGTACATCGCCGCCGTCAGCGCGTTCTTCTTCGCCGGGCGCGCGATCGTGATCGTCAGCACGCCGTCGGCGCGTTCCACTTGAATTTCGGCCACAACCGTCTCCTTTGACTTTCCTCTTCCGGAATGAAAAACGGTGCGCAAGCTCGTGGCTCGCGCACCGTGATCGCTACTGTCCCGCTCCGCTTACAGGCGTTCGATGATGCCCGCCGCACCCATGCCGGTGCCGACGCACATCGTGACCATCCCGTACTTCAGGTTGCGGCGGCGCAGGCCGTGCACGACGGTCGCCGCGCGGATCGCGCCGGTCGCGCCGAGCGGATGGCCGAGCGCGATCGCGCCGCCAACCGGGTTGACCTTCGACGGGTCGAGGCCGAGATCGCGGATCACCGCCAGCGACTGCGCGGCGAATGCCTCGTTCAGCTCGATCCAGTCGAGATCGTCCTGCTTCAAGCCGGCAGCCTTCAGCGCGGCCGGAATCGCTTCCTTCGGCCCGATGCCCATGATTTCCGGCGGCACGCCGCGCACCGCGAAGCTCACGAAGCGCGCGAGCGGCGTCAGGTTGAATTCCTTGAGCACCTTCTCCGACACGACGAGCAGCGCGCCCGCGCCGTCCGACGTCTGCGAGCTGTTGCCGGCCGTGACCGAGCCCTTGTTCGCGAACACCGTGCGCAGCTTCGCGAGGCCTTCGAGCGTCGTATCCGCGCGCGGACCTTCGTCCAGCTTGATCTCGCGCATCTTCACGTCGATTTCACCGGTCGCGAGGTTCGGGAAACGCTCGGTGATCGTGTACGCGGCGATTTCGTCGCCGAACTCGCCGGCCTGCTGCGCGGCGAGCGCCTTGCGGTGCGATTCGACCGAGAATGCGTCCTGGTCTTCGCGGCTCACCTTCCACTGCTCGGCGACGCGCTCGGCGGTCAGGCCCATCCCGTACGCAATGCCGAAATCCTCGCTGCGATCGAAGATATGCGGCGACATCGACGGCTTGTTGCCCATCATCGGCACCATGCTCATCGATTCGCAGCCGCCCGCGAAGATCGCGTCCGATTCGCCGACGCGGATGCGGTCCGCCGCCATCGCCAGCGCCGTGATGCCCGACGCGCAGAAGCGGTTGACCGTCACGCCGCCGACCGTCTGCGGCAGGCCGGCGAGCAGCGCGCCCATGCGGGCGACGTTCAGGCCCTGCTCGGCTTCCGGGATCGCGCAGCCGATGATCGCGTCCTCGATCACTTTCGTGTCGAGGCCGGGCACCTGCGCGACTGCCGACTTGATCGCGTGAACCAGCAGCTCGTCGGGGCGCGTGTTCTTGAAGACACCGCGCGGGGCCTTGCCGATCGGGGTGCGGCTGGCGGCGACGATGTATGCGTCTTGCAGTTGTTTGCTCATTTCAGACTCCTTGTCGTCTGCTCGCTCAGTTACGCACCGGCTTGCCGGTCTGCAACATGCCCATGATCCGTTCCTGCGTCTTCTGCGTGCCGAGCAGCTCGACGAACGCGCGGCGCTCGAGCGCGAGCAGCCACTCTTCGTCGACGAGGCTGCCGGCTTCGACGTCGCCGCCGCACACGGCTTCGGCGATGCGGCTCGCGATCAGGTAGTCGTGGTCGCTGATGAAGCGGCCGTCACGCATGTTGACGAGCGATGCCTTGATCGTCGCGATCGCCGAGCGGCCTGCGACCGGCACGTCCTTCGCGCGCAGCGGCGCGCGGTAGCCGACGGCGGCCAGCGCACGCGCTTCCTTCTTCGCGGCGTCGAGCAGTTCGAACACGTTGAAGACGATCGTGTCGGACGGCTTCAGGTAGCCCATCGCACGCGCATCGTGCGCCGACGACGACACCTTCGCCATCGCCGCGTTCTCGAACGACTTCGTGACGAACTTCAGGATGTCGGTGGTCGCGTTCGCGGCCGTGGCCGCCTCCGCCGCGCGCAGCGCCGCTTCCTTCAGGCCGCCGCCCGCGGGCACGAGGCCGACGCCCACTTCGACGAGACCGATGTAGCTCTCGACGTGCACGACGCGCTTCGCGCTGTGCAGCATCAGCTCGCAGCCGCCGCCGAGCGCGATGCCCGATACGGCCGCGACGACCGGCACGTTCGCGTACTTCACGCGCAGCATGCCTTCCTGGAACTTCTTCACGAACGGCTCGATACCCTTCGCGCCGCCCATCATGAACGCGGGCATCGCCTCTTCGAGGTTCGCGCCGGCCGAGAACGGGCCGCCCGGCGTGCCGAGCTTCAGCGACGTCGGCTGCCAGATCACCACGCCCTTGTAATCCTTCTCCGCGAGTTCGATCGCCTGCACGAGGCCGTCGATCACGCTCGGTCCGATCGTGTTCATCTTCGACTTGAACGACACGATCACGACGTCGTCCTCGCCTGCGCGATCATCGACCCATGCGCGCACCGCGTCGGTTTCGAACAGCGTCTTGCCGTACGTCTTCGGATCGGCGCCGGCTTCGCCGACGAGCGGCGCGCGGAACACCTGCTTGCCGTAGACGGCCAGGTCCGAGCGCGGCACGAAGCGCTTCGACGCCGGCGCCCACGAGCCTTCGGCCGTGTGCACGCCGCCCTTCTCTGCAACCGCGCCTTCGAGCACCCACGACGGCAGCGGCACGTTCGCGAGCGCCTTGCCGGCCGCGATGTCTTCCTGCACCCACTCGGCGACCTGCTTCCAGCCGGCGGCCTGCCAGCCTTCGAACGGGCCTTCGTTCCAGCCGAAGCCCCAGCGGATCGCGAGGTCGACGTCGCGCGCGTTGTCGGCGATCGACTCGAGATGCACGCCGATGTAGTGGAACACGTCGCGGAAGATCGACCACAGGAACTGCGCATGCGGATGGTCCGTCTCGCGCAGCAGCTTCAGGCGTTCCGCCGGCGGGCGCTTCAGGATGCGGCCGACGGTTTCGTCCGCCTTCGCGCCCGAATCCACGTAGGTGCCCGTCTTCGCGTCGAGCACCTTGATCGCCTTGCCTTCCTTCTTGTAGAAGCCGCCGCCCGTCTTCTGGCCGAGCGCGCCCTGCTTCACCAGTTCGGCGAGCACGGCGGGCGTCTGGTAGACCGGGAAAAACGGATCGTCGGCGAGGTTGTCCTGCATCGTCTTGATCACGTGCGCCATCGTGTCGAGGCCGACCACGTCCGCGGTGCGGAACGTCGCCGACTTCGCGCGGCCGAGGCGGCTGCCCGTCAGGTCGTCGACCTCGTCGAAACGCAGGCCGAACTTCGCGGCCTCGGTGATCACCGCGAGGATCGAGAAGATGCCGACGCGGTTCGCGATGAAGTTCGGCGTGTCCTTCGCGCGCACGACGCCCTTGCCGACGATGCTCGTCAGGAAAGTTTCGAGCTGGTCGAGGATCTCCGGACGCGTATGCGCGGTCGGGATCAGCTCGACGAGGTGCATGTAGCGCGGCGGGTTGAAGAAGTGCACGCCGCAGAAGCGCGACTTCAGCTCGTCCGAGAATCCTTCGGACAGCTTGGTGATCGACAGGCCCGACGTGTTGGTCGCGAAGATCGCGTTCGGTGCGATGTGCGGCGCGACCTTCTTGTACAGGTCGTGCTTCCAGTCCATCCGCTCGGCGATCGCTTCGATCACGACGTCGCACTCGGCGAGTTTCGCGATGTCGTCCTCGTAGTTCGCGGCTTCGAGGTATTTCGCGTCGTCCTTCACGCCGAACGGCGCGGGTGACAGCTTCTTCAGGTTCTCGATCGCCTTCAGCGCGATCGCGTTTTTCGGGCCTTCCTTGGCCGGCAGGTCGAACAGCAGCACCGGCACGCGCGCGTTGACGAGGTGCGCGGCGATCTGCGCGCCCATCACGCCGGCGCCCAGCACGGCGACCTTGCGAATCAGGAAATTGCTCACGGGATGTCTCCGGATAGTGTCGTGCAGCGGGGGTTGTGAGGGCTGCACGGCGAAGTGAGTACCAGGAACCGTTGCGTTCGGGCGGTGCGCGGCGCGCACCGCCCGGACTCGCGTCAGAACAGCGATTCGTCGACTTCCATCAGCGTCTTCGAACCGGCGCGCGCGGCGCGGATCGTCGCGGCCGTTTCGGGCAGCAGACGCGCGAAATAGAAGCGGGCCGTCGCGAGCTTCGACTTGTAGAACGGGTCGCCCGACGCTTCCTTGTCGAGCGCGAGACGCGCCATGCGCGCCCAGAAGTACGAGAACACCAGGTGGCCGACGGTGCGCAGGTACGGCACGGCGGCGGCGCCGACTTCGTCCGGGTTCTGCATCGCCTTCATGCCGATTTCCATCGTCAGCTTCTGCACCTTGTCGCCGATGTCGGCGAGCGGGTTGATGAACTCGGCCATCTCCGGCTTCACGCCTTCGGCTTCCGCGAATTCGGTGACGAGCTTGCCGAACTTCTTCAGCTTCGCGCCCATGTCGCCGAGCACCTTGCGGCCCAGCAGGTCGAGCGACTGGATCGAGTTCGTGCCTTCGTAGATCATGTTGATCCGCGCGTCGCGCACGTACTGCTCCATGCCCCACTCGGAGATGAAGCCGTGGCCGCCGTAGATCTGCATCGCGTGGTTGGTCGACTCGAACGCGTTGTCGGTCAGGAACGCCTTGATGATCGGCGTGAGCAGCGCGACGAGGTCGGCCGCTTCCTTGCGCACCGCTTCGTCACCGTGCGACAGCTCCTTGTCGATCTGCAGCGCGGACCAGTACGTGAACGCGCGCGCGCCTTCCGCGTAGGCCTTCTGCGTGAGCAGCATGCGGCGCACGTCCGGGTGCACGATGATCGGATCGGCCGGCTTGTCCGGTGCCTTCGGGCCCGTCAGCGAGCGCATCTGCAGGCGTTCCTTCGCGTACGTCAGCGAGTTCTGGTACGCGACTTCCGTGAGGCCCAGGCCCTGCATGCCGACGCCCAGACGCGCGGCGTTCATCATCACGAACATCGCGTTCAAGCCCTTGTTCGGCTCGCCGACCATCCAGCCCTTCGCGTTGTCGAGGTTCATCACGCACGTCGAGTTGCCGTGGATGCCCATCTTGTGTTCGATCGAGCCGCACTTGATGCCGTTGCGCTCGCCCGGCTCGCCCGCGGCGTCCGGAATGAACTTCGGCACGATGAACAGCGAGATCCCCTTCGTGCCTTGCGGCGCGTCCGGCAGGCGCGCGAGCACGAGATGGACGATGTTCTTCGACATGTCGTGCTCGCCGCTCGAGATAAAGATCTTCGTGCCGCTGATCGAGTACGAGCCGTCGCCGTTCGGTTCGGCCTTGGTGCGCAGGATGCCGAGGTCGGTGCCGCAGTGCGGCTCGGTCAGGCACATCGTGCCCGTCCATTCGCCCGACACGAGCTTCGGCAGATACTGTTTCTGGAGTTCCGGTGCGCCGTGCGCGTGCAGGCATTCGTACGCGCCGTGCGACAGGCCCGGATACATCGTCCATGCCTGGTTCGCCGAGTTCAGCATTTCGTAGAGCGCGTTGTTCACGAACGCGGGCAGGCCCTGGCCGCCGTAGTCCGGATCGCAGCCGAGCGCCGGCCAGCCGGCCTCGACGTACTGCCGATACGCTTCCTTGAAGCCGGTCGGGGTCTTCACGACGCCGTCGCCTTCATACGTGCAGCCTTCGCGGTCGCCGACCTGGTTCAGCGGGAACAGTACCTCGGAGCAGAACTTGCCCGCCTCCTCGAGGACCTGGTTGATCGTGTCGGCGTCGAGGTCCGCATGCCGCGGCATTTGCTTGACCTCGGCCTCGACATTCAGAAGCTCGTGCAACACGAATTGCATGTCGCGCAGCGGCGCGGCGTACTGTCCCATGACTCTCTCCAAAGGTGGGCAAACGGCTCGAGCTCCTGGCGGGCGGATCACGCGCCGCTAACGGCTCTCGCTCTGATACGAAACGATCGTCTTTTCCAGCGCGGCCCACGTGAGGCGCACGGCATCCGGCGAATGCAGGAATCGTGCGTCGTGATGCAGGCCGAGCGTGAAGCTGTACAGCTCGAAGAGCATCAGGTCCGGATCGGTATCCGCACGCAGATGGCCTTCTTCCTTCGCCTGCGAAATGGCACGCAGCATCGCGGCACGCCAGGCCGTCACGCTCGCGATCAACTGCTCGCGTACCGGGCTGTCAGGCCGGTCGTCGTACTCGACCGCACCGCTGATGTAGATGCATCCGGTCGTCACCTCCTGGATGCGCTTCTCCGTCCAGCGGGCCAGCATCGCCCGAAGGCGCGGCAAGCCTCGCGGCTCGCGCAGGCTCGGAAAGAACACCTCGTTCTCGAAACGATGGTGATACTCGCGGACGACCTCGACCTGCAGGTCCTCGCGCGATCCGAAGTGCGCGAACACACCGCTCTTGCTCATCTGCATGCGCTCGGCCAGCAGGCCGATCGTCAGCCCCTCCAGCCCGTCACGGCTGGCGAGGTCCAAAGCAGCTTCGAGTATCGCGGCACGCGTCTGTTCGCCTTTTCGCATAGCTATTTCTGTAACCGTTCGGGGGTTCGAATAAAATCGAACGGCCGTACTATTATTGAGTGCGGCCGCTCGCGAAAACAAGGAAATTATTAGAAACCGGTGTCTAACCGAGCCGCTATTTTGCGCGATTCCGGAGGACCGGAGCGGCTTTTCCGCACGAACGTGCGGACAGATTGATGAAGCGGATGCTGAATCCGTGTCAGTCGTAACCGCCGACCGTCAGCGCCTTCATCACGAGGCGGTACGTGTTGTATGCGAGCCAGTTCAGCATACGCTCGATGCGCGGCCGTGCGGCGTACCGGGCGGCATCGATTTCGCGGCCTTCGGAGAAGGCGGCCGCGATCGCGTCGCGCAGCTGGTTCGTGACCGCATCGTAGCGCACCAGCACGACGTTCGCCTCATTGTTCAGCATCAGGCTCAGCGCGTCCAGGTTCGACGAGCCGACGGTCGCCCAGTTGTCGTCGATCACGGCCACCTTGCCGTGCAGCATCGTCTTGTCGTATTCCGCCACGCGCACGCCCGCGCGCAGCAGCGCGTGATACAGGAACGGCACGGCCGTATCGAGCGCCGCGAATTCCTTGCGGCCGATCAGGATCCGCACGTCGACGCCGCGACGTGCCGCGCCGGTCAGCGCGCGGCGCAGCTTGCGGCCCGGCATGAAGTACGGATTCGCGAGCAGGATCCGCTGGCGCGCCTGGCCGATTGCGGCGAGATACGCCTTCTCGATCGCGCGGCGGTTCACGACGTTGTCGCGCGCGACGAACGCGACGCTCGGCTCGGTCACGACCCGCAGCGCACCGGCCTTGATCCAGCGGTGGCTGCGCATCCAGCGCCGGAACATGTCAGGAAACGCCTCGCCGCCGTGCAGCCCCGCCGCGTACTGCGCGTACGGCTTGTGGCCGAACTGGATCCGGTGCCACTGCAGCTCGAACGCGGCGCGCACGTCCGATACCGCCGGCCCCGCCATCTCGACCGCGAAATCCCAGCGCGGAAACGGCAGCGTCGCGCTGCCGTGCGTGAAGTCGTCGACGATGTTGATGCCGCCGCAGAACGCGACCGCATGATCGATCACCGCGAGCTTGCGGTGCGTGCGCGAGAAGCCGAAGCGGCCGAACAGGTAGCGGTTGTAGATGCAATGCTCGACGCCGGCCTCGGCCCACGTGTCGAACAGCGGCAGGCGCGCGGTGCCGATGCCGTCGGTGATCACGCGCACGCGCACGCCGCGCTGCGCCGCGCGGATCAGCGCATCCGACACCGGCCGGCCGGCCGCATCGTCGCAGAAGATGTAGGTTTCGAGCATCACCTGCTCGCGCGCCGCATCGATCCGTTCGATCAGCGCGAGGAAGAATTCGTTGCCGGTCTCGCAGAGCCGTACCGTGTTGCCGGCCGTGAACGCGAGCCGCGACGCGGAGCCGCGCTCCTGCAGGAACATCTGCCGCAATTGCGCGAAGCGCTTGCGGGTTTCCGCATTCATGCGGACGAGCCGTGCGGTGCCCGCGCGAGCGACACGCGCACGGGCAATTGCAGGATCGCCTCGGCATTCGACGGCGAGAAGCAGCGCGCGGCCGCTTCGCGGAACGGCAGCCACGCGTAGTCGACGTGCTCGCGCGGCGACAGCGTCACGTCGACGCGGTGCGGCACGCACAGGCCGAACCAGTGCTCGACGTTGCGCGTGACGCCCGGCGCATAGCGATGCAGGTATTGCGGATAGATCGCGTATTCGATCCGGTGGTGCCAGTCGACCAGCGCGGTGGCCGGCACGTCGTGCGACCCGACCGCGATGCCGGTTTCCTCGGCGACTTCGCGTGCGGCCGTGAGCGCGAGCGGCTCGTCGGGCGCGTCCTTCGACCCGGTCACCGATTGCCAGAAATCGGGCTGGTCGGCACGCTTGATCACCAGCACGTCGAGTTCGGGCGTGTAGATCACGACGAGAACGGATTCGGGGATTTTCGGCGGCTTCGTCATCTTGGTTTCATGCGGCACAGGGCCGTGCGTCGGGCCTGTGCCCGAACGTGCGGCAAGTGCTGCGACTGTACCGCAAAAAGCGAAAAAGGCGCACCAGGCGCCTTCTTCGTTGGGCGTCGTGCGCGCGTCGCCGCGCACACGATCGTTGACAAGCGTTACGCCTTCGGCTGTTCCGGCTGACGCAGACGGATGTGCAGTTCGCGCAGCTGACGCTCGTCGACCGGGCTCGGCGCCTGCGTGAGCAGATCCTGCGCACGCTGCGTCTTCGGGAACGCGATCACGTCGCGGATCGAGTCGGCACCGGCCATCATCGTGACGATGCGGTCGAGACCGAACGCGATACCGCCGTGCGGCGGCGCGCCGTACTGCAGCGCGTCGAGCAGGAAGCCGAACTTCAGTTGCGCTTCCTCCGCGCCGATCTTCAGCGCGCGGAACACCTTGCTCTGCACTTCCTCGCGGTGGATACGCACCGAGCCGCCGCCGATTTCCCAGCCGTTCAGCACCATGTCGTAGGCCTTCGCGAGGCAACGGCCCGGGTCGGTCTCGAGGTACTCGAGGTGTTCGTCCTTCGGGCTGGTGAACGGGTGGTGTGCCGCGACGTAGCGCGCGTCTTCGTCGTCGTATTCGAACATCGGGAAGTCGACGACCCACAGCGGCTTCCAGCCGGCCTGGACGAGACCGTTCGCCTTGCCGAATTCCGAATGGCCGATCTTCAGGCGCAGCGCGCCGAGGCTGTCGTTGACGACCTTCGCGCGGTCGGCCGCGAAGAAGATGATGTCGCCGTCTTCAGCGCCGGTGCGCTCGAGGATCGCCGCGATCGAGGCGTCGTGCAGGTTCTTGACGATCGGGCTTTGCAGGCCGTCGCGGCCCTTCGCCTTTTCGTTGACCTTGATCCACGCGAGGCCCTTCGCGCCGTAGATGCGCACGAATTCCGTGTAGCCGTCGATGTCGCCGCGCGACAGCTCGCCGCCCTTCGGCACGCGCAGCGCCGCGACACGGCCGTCCTTCGCGTTGGCCGGCGTGCTGAACACCTTGAAGTCGACGTCCTTCATCGCGTCGGTCAGCTCGGTGAATTCGAGCTGCACGCGCAGGTCCGGCTTGTCCGAGCCGAAACGCGCCATCGCTTCCGAGTACGGCATCACCGGGAATTTCGCGTCGAGTTCGACGTCGATCGTCGTCTTGAAGATGTGACGGATCATGTCTTCGAACAGGTCACGGATTTCCTGCTCGCCGAGGAACGACGTTTCGCAGTCGATCTGCGTGAATTCCGGCTGACGATCGGCGCGGAGGTCTTCGTCGCGGAAGCACTTGGTGATCTGGTAGTAACGGTCGAAGTTCGCGACCATCAGCAGCTGCTTGAACAGCTGCGGCGACTGCGGCAGCGCGAAGAACTGGCCCGCGTTCACGCGCGACGGCACGAGGTAGTCACGCGCGCCTTCCGGCGTGCTCTTCGTCAGCATCGGCGTTTCGATGTCGATGAAGCCCTGCTCGTCGAGGTACTTGCGCGCTTCGATCGCGACACGGTAGCGCAGGCGCAGGTTGTGCTGCATCTGCGGACGGCGCAGGTCGAGCACGCGGTGCGTGAGCCGCGTCGTTTCCGACAGGTTGTCGTCGTCGAGCTGGAACGGCGGCGTGACCGACGCGTTCAGCACGATCAGCTCATGACACAGCACTTCGATCTTGCCGCTCTTCAGGCCGGCGTTGACCGTGCCTTCCGGACGGTTGCGCACGAGACCCTTGATCTGCACGCAGAACTCGTTGCGCACGCCTTCGGCGGTCGCGAACATTTCCGCGCGATCGGGGTCGCACACCACCTGCACGAGGCCTTCACGATCGCGCAGGTCGATGAAGATCACACCGCCGTGATCGCGGCGGCGCTGCACCCAGCCGCACAGCGACACGGTTTGGCCCAGCAGGTGTTCGGTCACGAGACCGCAGTATTCAGTACGCATCGACATGATGTTTGCTTTCGTTCGGTTTGATCAACGGGCGCCGCAACGCGCGGCCCGGGCGATGATTCTTTACTTACAGCGGCGGCTCGACGGGACGGCGGGCGGGCGCCGGAGCCGGCGCCGAAGGCGCCACGACGCCCATCGAGACGATGTACTTGAGCGCGGCATCGACCGACATGTCGAGTTCGATGACTTCGCTCTTCGGCAGCATCAGGAAGAAGCCCGACGTCGGGTTCGGCGTCGTGGGCACGTACACGCTCACGTACTCTTCCGTCAGATGATTGACCACGTCGCCGCCGGGCGCGCCGGTCAGAAACGCGATCGTATACGAGCCGCGGCGCGGGTATTCGATCAGGAGCGCCTTGCGGAACGCATTGCCGCTGCTCGACAGCAGCGTGTCCGACACCTGCTTGACGCTCGTGTAGATCGGCCCGACGACCGGGATGTGACGCACGACCGCGTTCCACCACGTGACGAGCTTCTGGCCGATGAAGTTCTGCGTCGCCAGCCCGACGACGAAGATGAACGCGAGCGTCAGCACCGCGCCGATCCCCGGCAGATGGAAGCCGAGCATCCGCTCCGGCTGCCACGATTCGGGCAGGAGCAGCAGCGTCTGATCCATCGTACCGATGATGAGGCCGAGCACCCACAGCGTGATCGCGAGCGGGACGAGAACCAGCAGGCCGGTCAGAAACACCGTTTTCAGGGTCGTCTTTTTCATCATCTGCCGTCAATGAACCGCGCCGGAAGCGCGGGTTGGTCGCGACCCGGCCGGGCCGCGACGGTCAACTGCCGGCGGCGGGCGCTGCGGCCGGGGCCGGCGCGGCGCTCGTCGTCGTACTTTCGGAACCCGACGCAGCGGGCGCGGCTGCCGCCGGCGCCGCGGCGGCCGGCGCTGCCGTGCCCGTGTCGCCGGACGCCGTCGCCGGCGCGCTGGTGCCGCCCGAGCCACCGCGGAAATCGGTGACATACCAGCCCGAGCCCTTCAGCTGGAAGCCGGCGGCGGTAACCTGCTTGCGAAAAGCATCCTTCCCGCATTCGGGGCACTGCGACAGCGGCGCGTCGCTCATCTTCTGGAGCACGTCCTTCGCGAAACCGCACGCTTCGCATCGATAGGCGTAGATCGGCATGATATTTTTCCCGCAGAAACTGGAAACGGCTTGCAAAACCTTGAATTATATCCGAAACCCCGGCGCACTCCGGCAACGGCCGCGACGCGCGGGCTTCAGCGACGGCGCCATGTGAGCCAGCGCTCGTTTCCGTCGAACACGGCCAGCGAATCGGTCACCGGCAGATCTTCGATCAGCTCGAAGTGCGGCGCGAGCAGCGCATCGAGTTCGGCCCGCTCGATGCCGAACGGCGGCCCCTTCGGTTTCTTCGTCACGAAGAAATACCCGGCCAGCAGCGCACCGGCGGGCAGCAGTTCGGCCATCCGCGTCGCGTAACGGGCGCGCAGGCTCGGCGGCAGCGCGCACAGGAACGCGCGCTCGTACACCCACTGCACGTCGAACGGCGGCCGGTACGTGAAGAAATCGGCCTGCTCGACGACGTCCGCGTGCGCGCCGAGCTGCGCCTTCGCGGCCGCCACCGCCTGCGCGGCGAAATCGATCGCGCGCACGGGCCAGCCGGCCTGCGCGAGCCAGCCGGCTTCCTGCGCACTGCCGCAGCCGGGGATCAGCACCGCGCACGGCTCGTGCCGCTGCGCAAACGCGCGAAACCCGTCCGGCACGCCGCCGAATTCCCACGGCGTCACGCCGCGCGCGAAACGCTCGTCCCAGAACGCGGCACTGCCGGGGTCGCGCGTCGCGAAATCGGCGGCGCTCGGCGCGGACGGTTGTTTCGGTTCGGACATCGCTCCGGCCCCTTCGGTCACGCGCCGTACGCGAGCGCGAGCAGCACGCGCGCGACGAGCGCCCCGACGCCGACGGCAAGACCGAAGATCAGCAATGCCTGCATCAGCCGGTTGGTTCGTTTCTGCTCGATGAGGATCTGGCGCATCAGGTCCTCGCTCGCCGCGCGCGGCGCATCGTGGCGCGCCGCCATCGCGTGGTGGATCAGCCGCGGCAGTTGCGGCAGCGTCTTGCTCCACTGCGGCGCCTCGACCTTGAAGCGCTCGTACCAGCCGCGCAGGCCGATCTGCTCGGTCATCCAGCGCTCGAGATACGGCTTCGCGGTCTTCCACAGGTCGAGTTCGGGATCGAGCGAACGGCCGAGCCCTTCGACGTTCAGCATCGTCTTCTGCAGCAGCACGAGCTGCGGCTGGATCTCGACGTTGAAGCGGCGCGACGTCGAGAACAGGCGCATCAGCACCTGGCCGAGCGAGATGTCCTTCAGCGCGCGGTCGAAATACGGCTCGCACACCGCGCGGATCGCGCTCTCGAGTTCCTCGACGCGCGTCTCGGGCGGCACCCAGCCCGATTCGAGGTGCAGCGTCGCGACGCGGTGGTAATCGCGCTTGAAGAACGCGAGGAAGTTCTGCGCGAGGTAGTTCTTGTCGAAATCCGACAACGCGCCGACGATCCCGAAATCGAGCGCGATATAGCGGCCGAACGTGTTCGGATCGAGGCTCACCTGGATGTTGCCCGGGTGCATGTCCGCGTGAAAGAAACCGTCGCGGAACACCTGCGTGAAGAAGATCTCGACGCCTTCGCGCGCGAGCTTCTTGATGTCGACGCCGGCCGCGCGCAGCGTCTCGACCTGGCTGATCGGCACGCCGGTCATGCGCTCCATCACGAGCACCTGCGACGTCGAGAAATCCCAGAACATCTCGGGCACGAGCAGCAAGTCGAGGCCCGCGAAGTTGCGGCGCAGCTGGCTGCCGTTCGCGGCCTCGCGCATCAGGTCGAGCTCGTCGTGCAGGTACTTGTCGAATTCGGCGACGACTTCGCGCGGCTTCAGGCGCCGGCCATCGGCCCACATGCGCTCCGTCCACGTCGCGATGTCGCGCATCAGCGCGAGGTCGGAATCGATCACCGGCAGCATGTTCGGGCGCAGCACCTTGACCGCGACGGCCTTGCCCGCGTGCACGCCCTGCTTCAGCTTCGCGAAATGCACCTGCGCGATCGACGCGCTCGCGACCGGCTCGCGCTCGAATTCGTCGAACAGCTCGTCGACCGGCGCGCCGAGCGACTTCTCGATGATCGCGATCGCCACCGCGGAATCGAACGGCGGCACCTGGTCCTGCAGCTTCGCGAGTTCGTTCGCGAAATCGACCGACAGCAGGTCGCGGCGCGTCGACAGCACCTGGCCGAACTTCACGAAGATCGGGCCGAGGCTTTCGAGCGCGTGACGCAGCCGTACGGCGGGCGGATCGGAAAAGCGGCGGCCGATCGTCGTGATCCGCAGCAGCAGCTTCACGCGCCGGTCGTCGATCCGGGACAGCATCACTTCGTCGAGGCCAAAGCGGATGACGGTGTAGACAATCTTGATGAAACGGAAAATGCGCATGCCCTGCGGCCCTCAGTGCGCGCCGCGCGGGCCGGAGCCCGTGCGCGCGCCGATTTTTTGTTCGAGTCGCTCGACCCGCTTTTCGACCCGCGCGAGCGCATCGCGCGCCCGCGCCAGTTCGGCGTCGAAGCCGCCGAGCACCGTGCGTCGGACGACTTGCGGGTTCTCGTCGAGCAAGTACTCGGCGACGGAATCGAGCACGTTGCGGCCGGTGCGGCGCGCGCGCGCGCCGGCGTCGCGCACGACCGTCGCGATCCGGTACGCCGCCGCGTCGCCGACCAGCTTCGCGAGATCTTCCTCAGGTTCCCAGCGCAGGTGCTCGGCCAGCTTCGCGATCTGGGTCGCGAACTCGGCGTCGCCCTCGATCTTCACGTGCTTCATCACGGCCGCCTGGCCGCCCTGCAGGAATGCGGCGACCGTGTCGCCCGCGAGCGCGATCGACACGTCGACGTGTTGCGCATCATGCGCTTCCACCGCGGACAGGTAGCCGTCGGGCTGCACGAGCAGCGTGAGCGTGACGGGCGGCACGTCGAGCCGGGCAGTCTTGCCCGCGTAAGGGATCAGGCGATCGCGCGCCCACGATTCGCGCGCGAGCAGGTGATTGACAGCAGCAGCAAAAGGCTTGGCGGCAAAGGTCATCGGGCTGGGAAAGAAAAAACCCGCGCAGGCCGGGCGCCCACGCGGGTTTCTATTGTAACGTCGGATCGTCGGCAGCCCGCGGCCAACCGCACACCCGGGCGGCAAGCGGTCGCAGTGCGGCGGCCGTCGCCCGGGCAGCCGGCAAGCCGGCCGCCGGTCACGCTCAGTGCGCGTTGATCTGCTGGATACCCCCGAGCAGCCAGCCCTGGCCGCCCGACTTCGACAGGTTCCACACCTCGTCGAACGGCGCCGCCGACGCATTCGCCGATTCGCGGATCAGCCCGTGGAAGCGCACGCTCGCCGACTGCTCGATGCCGCGATCCTCGATCGCGACCAGTTCCGCGTCGAGCTGCACGACATCGGTCTGGTTCGCCTCGTTGCCGCGCGAATCGAGGTCGATCTTGATCTCGGCGAACATTTCCGGCGTCGTGAACTCGCGGATGTCGGCCAGGTTGCCCTGGTCCCACGCCGCCTGCAGGCGCACGAAGTAGACCTTCGCGCTGCGCAGGAACGCTTCGGTGTCGAAGCCGGCCGGCACCTGCAGCGGTGCGGCCGCCATTGCGCCCGCAGCGCCCGCGGCCGCTGCGCCGCCGCCGAACACGCCCTGCGCTTCGTTCGCGTAGCTGCTGCCGCTGCCGGCATAGTTGCTGCCGGTGCTGCCTTGCTGGAACGACGGGCTCTGCGAGTAGCCGCCCGACGACGAGGCCGAGCCGCCCACCGAGTACGCCGGTTCCTGCGGACGGCGACGGTTCATGAACTTGCGGATCAGCCAGATGCCGACCATCGCCAGCAGCGCGATCACGATGACGTTCGCCATCATGCTCGCGAACGCGCCGCCGAGGCCGAAGTGCGACAGCAGCGCCGCGATGCCGAGGCCGGCCGCGAGACCTGCGATCGGCCCGAGCCAGCGCGAGCGGTTCGGCTGCGCGGCCGGTGCCGGTGCGGCCGGGTTCGCGCGCTGCGCCTGCGCCGGCGCGGCCTGCTGCATCGGCTGCTGCGCGGGCGGCGTGGCCTGGCGCTGCGTGACGGTGGAACTCTGGCGGCCGATGCTGCGCCCGCCGCCCATACGTCTGGCTTCGGCGTCGAGCGATGCGAACGTGCCGGCCGTGAGCAGGCCGACCATCAGCAGCGTGCCGACCCGTCGAGCCCACGGCTTCGACGGCTTGCTACGGTTGAACAACGAACGCGATTCGGACATCAGCTTCTCCAGATGTAAGGCGAATGTATGGGAAGAACCCCTTAGTACTTGGTTCCTAGGTGTAAAGCTACCACGCCACCTGACAAATTGTAATATTTGACGGCGTCGAGGCCCGCTTGTTCCATCATCGTCTTCAGCGTGTCCTGATCGGGGTGCATCCGGATAGATTCAGCAAGATACCGATAACTTTCAGCATCTTTCGCGAACTTGTCGCCAAGCCACGGTAATACTTTGAAAGAATACAGGTCGTACGCTTTTTTCAACGGATCCCAGACTTTCGAGAATTCCAGCACCATCACGCGGCCGCCCGGCTTCGCCACGCGGCGCATCTCGGCCAGCGCGGCGTCCTTGTGCGTCATGTTGCGCAGCCCGAACGCGACCGTAACCACATCGAAGTAGTTGTCCGGAAAGGGGATTTTCTCGGCATCGCACAGCAGCGACGGCGTCACGATGCCCTTGTCGAGCAGCCGGTCGCGGCCCACGCGCAGCATCGATTCGTTGATGTCGGTGTGCCAGACCTCGCCGGTCGGCCCGGCCGCCTTCGCGAACGCCTTGGTCAGGTCGCCGGTGCCGGCCGCGATATCGAGCACCTTGAAGCCGGGGCGCACGTTCGCCTGCGCGATCGTGAACGCCTTCCACGCGCGGTGCATGCCGGCCGACATCAGGTCGTTCATCAGATCGTAGTTGCTCGCGACCGAATGGAACACGCCCGCCACTTTCTTCGCTTTTTCGGTTTCCTCGACGCTTTCGAAGCCGAAGTGGGTTTTGCTCATCGCGTTGATCCTCAGTAAATGGCAAGACGGCGCCGAGCGGGCGCCGTCGATTTCAGTGGCAGTGGCCGTGCGGCGCGGGGGCCGCCGGCATCGGCGCGTCGCGCTCGACGCCCGCCGCCTGCAGTTTGTCGAAATAGTCGCGCCACAGCGCGTCCTGCTGCGTCGCCAGTTCGTACAGCAGATCCCACGAGTAGATGCCGGTCGAATGACCGTCGGAGAACGTCGGCTGCAGCGCGTAGTTGCCCACGCCCTCGAGCGCGGTGATCGTCACCTCGCGCTTGCCGGTCTGCAGCGTCTCCTGGCCCGGCCCGTGGCCGCGCACCTCGGCCGACGGCGAATAGACGCGCATCAGCTCGAACGGAATCCGGTAATTTTCGCCGTTCGGGTACTGCAATTCGAGCACGCGCGACACCGCGTGCACGACGACGCCGGACGGAATCGGCGTCGTGGAAGTCAAACCGCTCATGGCTGCCTCGAATCGGTCATGCGTTGAATTTCCTCGCGCACCGCATTGTGCAGCAGCGAGGCCTGCGCCGCGCGCGTGCGCAGCAGCGCCTCGGACACGCTGCGCTGGCGCGGCGCCCAGACGGGCTGCGGAAAATGGGCGTCGTTGGAGAAGCGCGGGATCACGTGCCAGTGCACGTGCGGCACCATGTTGCCGAGGCTCGCGAGATTCACCTTGTTCGGCTGCATCACGCGGCGCACGGCGCGCTCCACCGCATACACCACGCGCATCAGATGTGCCCGCTCGGGCTCGCCGAGATCGGAAAACTCGGCCACGTGCGTGCCCCAGATCACCCGGCAGAAGCCAGGGTAATCGTGCTCGCCCGTCGCGAGCACGACGCGCAGCGCATCGTCCTGCCAGAGCACCTCGCCGCCGTCTTCACGGCAAAACACGCATTCCATCGTCGCTCCCATGTGGACGGGCGCCGGCGCATCTGCGCCGGCGCCCGCTCATTCCTGGCCCGCCCGGGCGGTCGTCATGCCCGCATTAGACCAGCACGCGCTCGATCCCGCCATTGTTCGCATGTGCGACATAGTCGGCCATCCAGTTCTCGCCGAGCACCTGGCGCGCGATCTCGACCACGATGTAGTCGGCCTCGAGGTTCGCATCCTCGTTGTAGCGCGACAGGCCCTGCAGGCACGACGGGCAGCTCGTCAGGATCTTCACGTCCGGGCCGTTCGCGCTCGCGGCGGCCGGCGCCGGCGCGTTGCCGGCCACGACCGGGATGCTGCGCAGCTTCGCGGCGCCCTTGCGGATTTCCTCTTCCTTGCGGAAGCGGACCTGGGTGGAGATGTCCGGACGCGTGACCGCCAGCGTGCCCGATTCACCGCAGCAGCGCTCGTTCTTCTCGATCTTGTAGCCGTCCTTCTCCGCGCCCATCAGCTCGTTGACGAGCTTCACCGGGTCCATCGTCTTGATCGGCGTGTGGCACGGGTCGTGATACATGTAGCGCGTGCCCGTCACGCCGTCGAGCTTCATCCCCTTCTCGAGCAGGAACTCGTGGATGTCGATGATCCGGCAGCCCGGGAAGATCTTGTCGAATTCGTAGCCTGCGAGCTGGTCGTAGCAGGTGCCGCACGACACGACCACCGTCTTGATGTCGAGGTAGTTCAGCGTGTTCGCGACCCGGTGGAACAGCACGCGGTTGTCGGTGACGATCTTCTCGGCCTTGTCGTACTGGCCCGAGCCGCGCTGCGGATAACCGCAGCACAGGTAGCCCGGCGGCAGCACGGTCTGCACGCCCGCTTCCCACAGCATCGCCTGCGTCGCGAGGCCGACCTGCGAGAACAGGCGCTCGGAGCCGCAGCCCGGGAAGTAGAACACCGCTTCCGAATCGACGGTCGTCGACTTCGGGTTGCGGATGATCGGCACGATCTTGTTGTCCTCGATGTCGAGCAGCGCGCGCGCCGTCTTCTTCGGCAGGTTGCCCGGCATCTTCTTGTTGACGAAGTGGATCACCTGCTCGACCACGGGCGGCTTGCCGACCGTCGCGGGCGGATGCTGGGTCTGCTTCGTCACGACCTTCTTCAGCATGTCGTTCGCGAAGCGCTGCACCTTGTAGCCGACGCCCATCATCACGCCGCGCGCGGCGTTGATCGTCTGCGGATTGGTCGCGTTCAGGAAGAACATGCCCGCCGCATTGCCGGCGTTGAACTTCTTCTTGCCCATCTTGCGCAACAGGTTGCGCATGTTCATCGTGACGTCGCCGAAGTCGATCTTCACCGGGCACGGCGTCGCGCACTTGTGGCACACCGTGCAGTGGTCGGCCACGTCGTTGAACTCGTCCCAGTGCTTGATCGACACGCCGCGGCGCGTCTGCTCTTCGTACAGGAACGCCTCGACCAGCAGCGAGGTCGCGAGGATCTTGTTGCGCGGGCTGTACAGCAGGTTCGCGCGCGGCACGTGGGTCGCGCACACCGGCTTGCACTTGCCGCAGCGCAGGCAGTCCTTCACCGAATCGGCGATCGCGCCGATGTCGGACTGCTGCATGATCAGCGACTCGTAGCCCATCAGCCCGAAGCTCGGCGTGTACGCGTTGCGCAGGTCGGCACCGTCGAGCAGCTTGCCCTTGTTGAACCGGCCGTTCGGGTCGACGCGCTGCTTGTACGCGCGGAATTCGGCGATCTCGTCGTCGGTCAGGAACTCGAGCTTCGTGATGCCGATCCCGTGTTCGCCGGAGATCACGCCGTCGAGCGAACGTGCGAGCGTCATGATGCGCGCGACCGCCGCGTGCGCGTCCTGCAGCATCTCGTAGTTGTCGGAGTTGACCGGGATGTTGGTGTGGACGTTGCCGTCGCCCGCGTGCATGTGCAGCGCGACGAACACGCGACCGCGCAGCACCTGCTTGTGGATCGCCTGCGCTTCGTCGAGGATCTGCTTGAACGCGCCACCGTTGAAGATCGCGCGCAGCTCCGCGCGGATCTCCTGCTTCCACGAGATGCGGACCGTGCGGTCCTGCGTGACGTGGAACACGGTTGCGCCCGGCTGCTCGTCCGCGCGATCGGCGAACTTCTCGGCAAGCGCCTCGTAGCCGAGCTGCACCAGGTAGTGCTGCGCCTCGCGCAACGGCTGGTCGAGCCGGTCGCGCACGAATTCCCAGCGCGCACGCACGCGCTTGAGCAACTCCAGCGCCTGCTGCACGCGGTCTTCCAGCAGTTCCGCGCTGGGGATCTCGTTCGCGTCGTCGGTCTTGCCGAGCGGCAGGTTGCCGGCGCGGAAGAACGCTTCGAGCGCATCGACCAGCTGCAGCTTGTTCTTCAGCGACAGCTCGATGTTGATCCGCTCGATGCCGTCGGTGTACTCACCCATCCGGTTCAGCGGGATCACGACGTCTTCGTTGATCTTGAACGCGTTGGTGTGCTTCGCGATCGCGGCCGTGCGGCTGCGGTCGAGCCAGAAGCGCTTGCGCGCCTCCGCGCTGATCGCGACGAAGCCTTCGCCACTCTTGCCGTTCGCCATCCGGATCACTTCGGACGTCGCGTGCGCGACCGCGTCGGCGTCATCGCCGACGATGTCGCCGATCAGCACCATCTTGGGGAATGCGTTGCGCTTGCTCTTGGTCGCATAGCCGACCGCGCGCAGGTAGCGCTCGTCGAGGTGCTCGAGGCCCGCGAGGATCGCGCCGCCCTGCTTCGACGTTTCGAACAGGTAGTCCTTGATCTCGACGATGCTCGGGATCGCCTCGCGCGCCTGGCCGAAGAATTCGAGACAGACGGTGCGCGTGTGCGCGGGCATCTTGTGCAGCACCCAGCGCGCGGACGTGATCAGCCCGTCGCAGCCTTCCTTCTGCACGCCCGGCAGGCCGGCGAGGAACTTGTCGGTCACGTCCTTGCCGAGGCCTTCCTTGCGGAACCGGCGGCCTTCGATCTCGAGCATCTCGGTCTTCAGCAGCTTCTCGCCCGGCGCGTACGCGCCGTCGAACCACTTCAGCTCGAACCGCGCGACCGCGATGTCGTGGATCTTGCCCTGGTTGTGCTCGTGGCGCGTGACTTCGAGCCAGTTGCCGTCCGGGTCGACCATCCGCCACCAGGCCAGGTTGTCGAGCGCGGTGCCCCACAGCACGGCCTTCTTGCCGCCGGCGTTCATCGCGACGTTGCCGCCGATGCACGATGCGTCGAGCGAGGTCGGATCGACCGCGAACACGTAGCCGGCCGCCTCCGCCGCTTCCGTCACGCGGCGCGTGACGACGCCCGCGCCGGAGAAGATCGTCGGCACCTTGTGCGCGACGCCCGGCAGTTCGGTGAGTTCGACCGCGCCGAGCTGTTCGAGCTTCTCGGTGTTGATTACCGCGGAGAACGGCGTGAGCGGCACCGCGCCGCCCGTGTAGCCGGTGCCGCCGCCACGCGGGATCACGGTCAGGCCAAGCTCGAAGCAGGCCTTGATCAGGCCCGCGATCTCGGCTTCGGTATCGGGGGTCAGCACGACGAACGGGTATTCGACGCGCCAGTCGGTCGCGTCGGTCACGTGCGACACGCGCGACAGCCCGTCGAAACGGATGTTGTCCTTCTGCGTGCAGCGGCCGAGCGCCTTGGTCGCGCGGCGGCGCAGGTCGGCCATCTTGTCGAATTCGTCGGCGAACTCGTCGACCGCGCGCTGCGCGGCGGCCTCGAGCATCTCGACGCGCTCGGCGCGTTCACGGCCCGCGTCGTCGTGGTGCGCGCTCAGGTCGGCGCGGCGGCGCTTGCCGATCTCGGTCAGGCGGTGGTTCAGCGCCTCGATCAGCAGCGCGCGGCGCTTCGGGTTGTCGAGCAGGTCGTCCTGCAGGTACGGGTTGCGGCGCACGACCCAGATATCGCCGAGCACCTCATACAGCATCCGTGCCGAGCGGCCCGTGCGGCGTTCGGCGCGCAGTTCGTCGAGCACCGACCACGCCTCCGCGCCGAGCAGGCGGATCACGATCTCGCGGTCGGAGAAGGACGTGTAGTTGTAGGGAATCTCGCGCAGACGGGGCGCGGGGTCGGCGGCGACGGCGGCGGCCGCGCCATGCGGATCGAAAACTTGTGGTGCGTTCATGTTCGGACGACTCGGAGGGCCGATACACCGTGCAGGGGCGTCGGCAAGCGCGTGGGCGCAATCTTGGGGAAATCTGTTCTGTTGCCAGGCGTGCGACTAACTCGCATGGGGCCGGAACGGGACTGAACTCACCGTTCCCGACGGGTGGGGCCTGGCGGCACTCGGAGCCATCAGCACGATCGCGCGCGGCGCGCATGCCGCTCCGCCGCGGGGCTGGCTGCGCGCGGCGTCGGCTTCAACGGGGCGATCCGAGGGTGCCTCTGCATCTTCCGATCCTTGATTCAAAACGGAATTCTAACCCATGATCGGGCCACGCGTGACACGCCGGACAGGTCGTGGGGCTATCGCCGCAAGCCGCGCCGGGCTTGGCTCGGCACGTTTTCGCGCCGGAATTCGCCGTCCGTCCGGTCGGTAACCATGCGGTTAAACCGGTAAAAAGGAACGCCTCATGCGGCCAACACGCCCGCCGGCGCGGTTCCGCGACCGTGCGCCCGGCATGCCGCTTGCGTGCGGACCGACCCTTGGCGCTATCATTCATCCTTTACCGTCTGCTTCCGCACTGCACGCGAGCGCCCATGGCATCCCACGATTACCTGAAGAAAATCCTCACCGCGCGCGTCTACGACGTCGCGCTCGAGACGGAACTCGAACCCGCCCGCAACCTGTCGGCCCGGCTGCACAACCCTGTTTACCTGAAGCGCGAGGACAACCAGCCGGTGTTCTCGTTCAAGCTGCGCGGCGCGTACAACAAGATGGCGCACATTCCGGCCGACGCGCTCGCGCGCGGCGTGATCACGGCATCGGCCGGCAATCATGCGCAGGGCGTCGCGTTCTCGGCGGCCCGGATGGGCGTGAAGGCCGTGATCGTCGTGCCGGTCACGACGCCGCAGGTGAAAGTCGATGCGGTACGCGCGCACGGCGGCCCGAGCGTCGAGGTGATCCAGGCGGGCGAGTCGTACAGCGATGCATACGCGCACGCGGTCAAGGTGCAGGCGGAGCGCGACCTCACGTTCGTCCACCCGTTCGACGATCCGTACGTGATCGCCGGCCAGGGCACGATCGCGATGGAAATCCTGCGTCAGCACCAGGGTCCGATTCACGCGATCTTCGTGCCGATCGGCGGCGGCGGGCTCGCGTCCGGCGTGGCGGCCTACGTCAAGGCGGTGCGGCCGGAGATCAAGGTGTTCGGCGTGCAGGCCGAGGATTCGTGCGCGATGGCGCAGTCGCTGCAGAAGGGCGAGCGCGTCGAACTGAGCGAGGTCGGCCTGTTCGCGGACGGCACGGCGGTAAAGCTCGTCGGCGAGGAAACCTTCCGGCTCTGCCGCGAATTCCTCGACGGCGTGTTGACGGTCGACACCGACGCGCTGTGCGCGGCGATCAAGGACGTATTCCAGGATACGCGCAGCGTGCTCGAGCCGTCCGGCGCGCTCGCGGTCGCGGGCGCGAAACAGTATGCGGAACGCGAAGGCATCGAGAACCAGACGCTCGTCGCGGTCACGTCCGGCGCGAACATGAACTTCGACCGGATGCGCTTCGTCGCCGAACGCGCGGAAGTGGGTGAAGCGCGCGAAGCCGTGTTCGCCGTCACGATCCCCGAGGAGCGCGGCAGCTTCAAGCGCTTCTGCTCGCTCGTCGGCGATCGCAACGTGACCGAGTTCAATTACCGGATCGCCGATGCGCAGTCCGCGCACATTTTCGTCGGCGTGCAGATCAAGCGGCGCGGCGAGTCGGAGGAGATCGCCGCGAACTTCGAGTCGCACGGCTTCAAGACCGTCGACCTCACGCACGACGAGCTGTCGAAGGAACATATCCGCTACATGGTGGGCGGCCGCTCGCCGCTCGCGCTCGAAGAGCGCCTGTTCCGCTTCGAATTCCCGGAACGGCCGGGCGCGCTGATGAAGTTCCTGTCGTCGATGGCGCCGGACTGGAACATCAGCCTGTTCCACTACCGCAACCAGGGCGCGGACTACAGCTCGATCCTCGTCGGCCTGCAGGTGCCGCAGGCCGATCGCGCCGAGTTCGAACGCTTCCTCGCGGCGCTCGGCTATCCGTATGTCGAAGAGAGCGCCAATCCCGCGTACCGCCTCTTCCTGTCGTAAAGGCTTCGTGCAATGAATCCCGAACATTCCCCGCTCGGCAAGGCGACCGTCTACGCAGCGCAGTACGACGCGTCGCTGCTGTTCCCGATCCCGCGCGCCGGGGCGCGCGAGCAGCTCGGCATCACGTCGGCGCTGCCGTTCTTCGGCACCGACATCTGGAACGCGTACGAACTGTCGTGGCTCAACGCGCGCGGCAAGCCGCAGCTCGCGGTCGCGACGTTCTACGTGCCGGCCGAATCGCCGAACATCGTCGAATCGAAGTCGTTCAAGCTGTACCTCGGCTCGTTCGCGCAATCGAAGTTCGACTCGCTCGACGCGGTGCGCGACGTGCTGAAGCGCGACGTGTCGGCCGCGTGCGGCGCGAGCGTGTCGGTGCAGCTGGTGTCGCCGCACGATTTCGGCAAGCTCGAGATGGAGGAGCTCGACGGGCTGTCGCTCGATCGGCTCGACCTCGACACCGACGTGTACGAACCCGATCCGTCGCTGCTGTCGGCCGCCGACGCCGAGGACGAAGCGCCGGTCGAGGAAACGCTCGTGTCCGACCTGCTGCGCTCGAACTGCCCGGTCACCGGCCAGCCGGACTGGGGCAGCGTGCAGATTCACTACGTCGGGCCGCAGATCGATCATGCAGGGCTGCTGCGCTACATCATCTCGTTCCGCAATCACACGGGCTTTCACGAGCAGTGCGTCGAGCGGATCTTCCTCGACATCCTGCATGCGTGCAAACCGGTGAAGCTCGCGGTGTATGCGCGCTACACGCGGCGCGGCGGGCTCGACATCAATCCGTTCCGCACGAATTACAACCAGCCGATGCCGGACAACGCGCGGACTGCGCGGCAGTAATAGCGGCCCGCCTGTCACGAAACAGCCCCGCCGGCTCGCGCCGACGGGGCTGTTTCGCTGTGCGCAGGGGGGATGCCCGCCCGCATTACTTCACCGGCGGCTTGTAAGCGATGCAATCGACCTCGACCTTGCAATCGATGACCATGCTCGACTGCACGCACGCGCGTGCCAGCGGATGCTCGCCGAAGTACGACACGAACACCTTGTTGAACGACGCGAAATCGCGCGCGTCGTCGATGCCACACGCCGCAGTGCACGACAAGCTCGAGGCTGTAGCCTGCTCTCTTCAGGAGGTGAGGGGGTACTAGCAGGCGTTTTGGGCCTGCCATCGATCCTGATCCCGTTCTTTGAAATCCGGTCCGACACGCGTGGAGACCCGGCCTTTCACTGCATTGCGGCCAATCGCGCAGCGTTCCATTTTCTTTCTACGGCTGCACGATGCAGCATCGCGAGCGTAATCGATTCCCGCTTGAAGTCGTGGGGCTTTCGTCGCACCCACCGCTGGAATAGCGAATAGAGCAACCCCTCGCCTTCCATCAAAAAATACCGGTGGAAATCGAAATCGCCGGTGTCGACGGCAAATCGCTCAAAAAAATGCCCCATGAAGTCGTTGGCTTCGTCACCGGTCTGCCCAAGTTCTTCCCAGAGCCGAGTGCCGGCGGAGAGCGGCTTCGATGAACCGAGCCCGACCTCTGACCTGACAAAGGCTTCGATCTCGTCCCAACGCACGTTTTCCATCAGAACACCTTATCCTCAGGTTTGACGAGGCTGTTGTACCTTGAGACCGTGCAATGAACGATCCCGAACACGTCGCGCGCCAGCAGCGCCCAACCCGCGCCCGGAACGGCGCGCCCGACGAATACGCTGAGCTTCCGGGTCAGGATGATCCGAAATGACTTGATGCTTTGAAGCGTGACGGTTGGCAAAACCTTCCTGTTCAGCTGGTAGCGAAAAATCGAACGCGCCATCACGGATGCGACGGACGTTCCTTTCGTCGCACCACCGAATTTTTGCCGCGTCGGCAAAACGGGCCAGCCAGCTAGAATCAGGACCACTGCTTCGACATCGTCGATCCCGATCCGTGCGCACGTCTCTTCCACGGCAACGAAAAAGAAAAGTTCGGCGGGCGTGAGATCCGAATGAACGCCATAGCGGTATGTAGTGCTCGTCATGATTCGATTTCACGAAATCGTTGATTGGAATGACGACCATACCCAGCGATCCACCCAATTTGCTCTATCGAGATTCATCGACGCCGCTGGCGTATTGCGCGTCCATTACCGGAGCCGCCCGCCAGACGCGGCATATCGAGTCACGCTCGAGTCACAAGGATTTCATTCAGAGTGTAAAAATTCGGCGCTACTCAGGTCACTCATGATTGCGTTCCCCACCGAATTATTGCGCTTGCCAGAAGACAAGTGCTCCCGATACCAACCGCCCGCGACATTTCTATTCCGCCAAAACGCAACGAGGCCGGCGCATGTTACTGCGCCGGCCCTGTGACACGACAATTCGCCCGCCCGCGTTACTTCACCGGCGGCTTGTAAGCGATGCAATCGACCTCGACCTTGCAATCGATGACCATGCTCGACTGCACGCACGCGCGTGCC